>DATNQT010000039.1:0-2813 GCA_036703885.1 Candidatus Sericytochromatia bacterium | reverse complement strand
AAGGCAGGTAATGAAGTCAGCCCAATTGGTAGGACGCGGACCGCTCCAGCTTTAGGTACTCCGATTAATCAACTCAACTTTGCCTTTGCTTCGTGCCAAATGTACGAACACGGGTATTTCACGGCGTACAAATACATGGCTCAGGAAAGCCTCGATTTGGTTGTTCACTTGGGCGACTACATCTACGAGTACGGTCCTAATGAGTACCAATCAGAGGCGGGTAATATTCGCGTCCATAATAGTCCCGAAATCATTAGCCTAGAAGATTACCGCAATCGTTACGCTCTGTACAAATCTGACCCAGATTTACAAGCCGCTCATGCTGCCTTCCCCTGGAGCGTCACCTGGGATGACCATGAAGTTGAGAACAACTACGCTTCCTTGATTCCTGAGGAAAACCAAAGTCAGCAGGAGTTTACGCAACGGCGAGCTAATGCTTACCAAGCTTACTACGAACACATGCCTTTGCGAAGTTTCGCGCTGCCTAATGGTCCTAACATGCGGCTCTATCGGCGTCTTGCTTTTGGTAAACTTGCTGACTTTCACATCCTCGACACCCGTCAGTACCGTAGCGATCAACCCTGTGGTGACAACCTTAAGCCGCGTTGTCCAGGAGCATTGGAGCCATCCCAAACTATGACGGGTTCCAAGCAGGAGCGGTGGTTGTTTCAGGGATTGGACAACTCTAATGCACGGTGGAATGTCATTGCACAGCAGACGATGATGGCGCAGTACGACTTTGATGCTCGCCCTGGCACGGAGATCTTCAACATGGATCAGTGGGATGGCTATGTGGCGGCACGCGATCGCCTTTTAGATTTCATCCAACAGCGACAACCTAGTAATCCAGTGGTCATCACAGGTGACATCCACTCTAATTGGGTACACGACCTAAAAGCTGACTTCGATAACCCAGCCTCACCTACTGTCGCTACTGAGTTTGTCGGCACCTCGATTACCTCGGACTTTCCAATGGCTTCTATTGCCCCGGTGACGGCGGCTTTGCCCGACAATCCTCACACCAAGTTCTTCGATGGGGCATTTCGGGGTTACGTGCGCTGTAAGCTCACTCGCGATCGCTGGCAGAGTGACTATCGCGTGGTTTCGACCATCCTTGACCCAAATGCGACTATCAGCACCCTCGCTTCGTTTGTTGTCGAAAACGGGCAACCGGGTGCTGAACAGCTCTAGCTCGATCTGTTCAGCCAGCTTTCTTATCCCTCCAACACTATCCTGACTTTAGAAGCGTTGCAGGAGGGTAGTCTTGTTGCTAGCACTTCCGCCTCACTCTCGGACTTTGAGGTAGTTGGAAGCAGCGATTTGCGGCAGCAGACGCTCTCTATCAGAGGCTTGGAGTTTGACGAACTCCGGCTCTCTGCGTCTGGTACTGAGGAAGATAGTGTCGCGTTTATTGGTGTCGATAACGTCCGCATCAGCGTTCCCGAACCGACTTCTGTAATTGGGGTCTTGGTTTTGGGAGCTTTGGGGGCAGGTTCAGCATTCAGGCGTAAACAAAAATCTGTGGAGTAGGGGAAAAATAGCGATCGCCTATCTACCCAACAGCAAGCCCCTGGCACTAATACCAGGGGCTTCTTTTATTCCTCTACAGAGATTGTGGGGACAATTAATATTTAGTCACGAAAAATCCTAGCTACTGAATGCAAGACTAGGGTCGCTGTGACGACCAAGGTCCCAAAATCGCAAAGGTAATGCCAGGGTCTTGAATATTGACAAACATTGTTTGACCGTTGGGCGAGAAGCAGGCTCCGCAGAATTCCTTATCATTAAGCGCATTACGAGCGAACTGATAGAGTTGACCGAAGGCATTCACTCCAACTACATATTGCGTATTCGGACCATCTTCACACACAAATAAATCGCCATTCGGAGCCACGACAATGTTATCAGGTGCGTCTAAGATGTTGGCATTATTAGGTTCAACAAACAGTTCAATAGTACCGCCCTGTTGAGCCGTTTGACCGGGAACGTAGCGCCAGATCTGACCCGCTCCGCGATTGCTAGCGCCAATCCCACCCAAACCTCCATCGGTACAGGTAAAGTAAAGTTCACCATTGCCATTGCCTTCAACGAACTGGTCGCTCCAACAAGAGGGTCGCGACAAGCGGTATTCTATCCTCAGTTAATCTGCGGAAATGGATATTTCCGAGAACGAGGGGAGGTACCTCCCTCAAAGCGTTTAGCGCATAGCTAGATGTCAAATGGGTTCTATAAGCGATCGCATCCCCAAACAACGTCGAGTTTAATACCAGTGAATAACTTATCTGAGTTGGATAGCTTGCTGCCAGCTTACCTTAAGTAGCATGGGGTTAGTTTTGTAATGCCAACTCAACTTTGTAAAGCTCTCCTCAAAAATCTAACGATTAGATTTTTAGGGAAGCCACTCTGTCCGAATACAATAAGTTTGTCTTATAGAAAAGTTGATTTACGAAAAAGCCGCTTATAAAAAAAATCTAACGGTTAGATTTTTAGGGAAGCCACTCTGTCCGAACGCATCACACTAACCTTGGCTCAGAAGTCATGGATTTCCCCCGCTGCGTCGATCACAGAATCCCCACTCTGGATGTGCATCAATCAGCCGCTTTACCTTGGAAGCTGTGAGGGGGTTGGTCAAGAGCGATCGCTCTCGTTGGCAATACATTCCACGCCAGGATTAGTGGGACTTAGACAAAAACTGAGGCAAAAATGGCTTCAACCCCAGGCTTAGAAGTACTTTCAGCTTGAATGGGCATAAATCTAGTATTCACAAGGGTTTCAGGCATTTTTAGGTCATCGACCTCTTTCCTTTGCCCAGA
>DATNQT010000038.1:0-3027 GCA_036703885.1 Candidatus Sericytochromatia bacterium | reverse complement strand
GCACGCTACCCGCTACTCTACGTAGTCACTGTAGAAGAAGATCCAGTGGAAGAAGTGTTGCTGGAAGTGGCACTGATGTCTCAGCCGGAGCGTAAGCTATTGCTATGGGATATTGTGCGTGGTTGGGATGATAATGCTGCTGATAAAGGCTCAGTCATGGGGGCGTTAAATCGGATTGCTAAGACATCCGCCCAAGAGAATACGATTTTTGTGCTGCGGGATTTGCACTTTATCTTAAAAAATCCCCATAGCGATCGCAATGCCCCAGTTGTGCGGGAAATCAAAAATCTGACGCGAGAACTCAAACGCAGTCGCAAAACCTTAGTCCTAACCAGTCATACCTTAGAAGTCCCTGCCGAGTTGAGCGAAGAAGTAACGGTAATTGATTTCCCGTTGCCGAATGTACAGGAAATTAATTTCTTGCTTGAGCAGTTGGTAGTTTCTGAAAAGCTTAAACTGGGTGGGTTAGCTAAAGAACAAATTATTAAAGCCTGTCAAGGATTGAGTCGTGCGCGAATTGGGCGGGTACTGGCTAAAGCACTAGCCGCTAAACAACAGGTGGACGAGTCAGATATTGACGGCGTTTTGGAGGAAAAGAAGCAAGCGATTCGCCAGACGGGAATTTTAGAATTTTTCACCACACGGGAATCTCTCAAGAGTGTTGGCGGATTGGAGAATCTCAAGCAATGGGTACGGATGCGCCAAGATGCTTTTACTGAAGAGGCGAGACGCTACGGTATCCCTAACCCCAAGGGCGTTTTACTGGTAGGAATTCAAGGCACGGGTAAATCCCTCTCCGCCAAAACCATCGCTCATGAGTGGCGCTTACCCCTATTGCGATTAGATTCAGGACGGTTGTTTGGTGGCATTGTTGGGGAGAGTGAAAGCCGAGTGCGTCAGATGATTCAATTGGCAGAAGCTATGGCTCCTTGTGTGCTATGGATAGATGAAATTGATAAGGCGTTTGGCAATATCTCCAGCGGTGTCGATGGGGACTCTGGCACGTCTCGGCGCGTGTTTGGCAATTTGATTACATGGATGCAGGAGAAAACAACTCCGGTGTTTATTGTGGCGACTGCCAATAATGTGCAAATTTTGCCGGCGGAGTTGTTACGGAAAGGGCGATTTGATGAAATCTTCTTTTTGAACTTGCCCACAGAAGCTGAACGCCAAGAGATATTTAAGGTACATTTACAGCGGTTACGTCCTTCTCGATTGCGGGAGTTCGATTTAGGATTGTTAGCTAGAACTGCTAAAGAATTTAGTGGGGCGGAAATCGAGCAGGTTGTGGTAGATGCTATGCACCGAGCGTTTTTTGAGCGGACGCCGGATGGTAATCGGCGGGACTTTACGACAACTGATGTGTTGCGTTCAATAGAGGATACAGTACCACTGGCTGCGATCGCACGGCAGCAAATTGAAGATTTGAAACACTGGGCAGCAGAAGCAGGAGCGAGAACTGCTTCCAATGATACGCAGCTAGTGGATGAGTTGAAACGCTACAGTCAGCAGCGAGGCATTGGTCCTCTCGAAGTCGATTGAGCGACAATAGTTTAAAAGAGCTTTAAAACAGCCAAAGCCATGTCACATTTCACTTGCATCAAGACGCAGATTAAAAATCGAGACGCGCTTGTTAAGGCACTGGCAGATATCGGCTTCAAGGAGGTTGAAGTGCATGAAACTGCCCAACACCTTTATGGGTATCAGGGCGATGTCCGCGCACAAACCGCAGAAGTCATTATCCGCCGCAAGTACCTCGGTTCAGCAAGTAATGATATCGGCTTCAAGCGACAGGAAGATGGGCAGTTTGAAGCGATTATCTCTGAGTATGACCGTCATAGGTATTCGCAGGATTGGCTGAATGGTTTGACTCAGCGCTATGGCTATCGTGCACTGATGGCGACAGCACCTGCTCAAGGTTTTACGGTGGAGGAGGAACAAACGTTAGAAGATGGCACAATTCGGGTAGTAGTGGCACGGTGGGTTTAGAGGAAAGCACCCACCAGGGCTTTAAACCCCTGGCTAATAGCTCAAGTCGGTTAAAACTGACTAATAAAACATCGATGCAGCCCGTTTTAACTGACTTCTTCTAATAGCTAGGGAATTGATTCCCTGGCGGGACTGAAGCGTTAGCTAAAAGATTAACCTAAGGAGAAAAATTTCATGTCTCATTTCACCACAATTAAAGTCCAAATTAAAAATGGCGAAATTCTGCATCAGACCTTGCAAGAATTGGGCTACCAGGTAGAGTACAACAAAAAAGTTCGGGGATACCAAGGTGACAAAACGGATGCTGAATATGTCATCCGGCAGGATAATGGTTATGACTTGGGATTCCGCCGCAATGGTGAAAACTACGAGCTAGTTGCAGATTTTTGGGGAGCAAAGATTGATCAGAAGGCTTTTGTGAATTCAATTATGCAAAAGTATGCTCGACATACACTGATGGCATCGGTACAGGAACAGGGTTTTAATCTTGAGGAAGAAGAAATCTTGGAAGATGGCTCGGTGCGGGTAGTTGTGGGACGGTGGGTGTAGTCAAGCCTTTACTGTTTCTACTTATTCACCTTTTTTAGTCAGAGTAGCAGACACGCCAGGGAATTAATTCCCTGGTTAATAGCTCAAGTACGGGATGCAACGCTTGCGCTTTTTATTTTAGAGTGCGATCTGCGCTCCGCTTACGCGGTAGCTCCGCTTCACGCAGCAGCGCTTCGCTATCGCAGATTCTATAGTGTCTAGAATCAAGCTTTTTGAGCTTAGCGATGGGCATCCCTCCAGCTAATTCCCCGCTCTTCGAGTGCGAGGTAATGCCTGGAGTTGTATCAACAGTTATCGCACTCCCCACACTTTAATCTCCCCATTACTGCCACTGACGATTGTCTGTCCATCTGGGCAGATGGCTACGGATTTAACCTCACCTGAATGCCCTTTTAGGGTGCGTTTCAGTTCCCTAGCGTGCAGATTCCAGACTTTGATGGTGCTGTCATTACTGCCACTAACAAGAGTCTGCCCATCCGGACTAATGGC
>DATNQT010000037.1:0-9010 GCA_036703885.1 Candidatus Sericytochromatia bacterium | reverse complement strand
TATCCAATCACAGTAGAGGAGGCAACAGACCTAGGTTTGCCAGTCACTGTTGGTCTGCCGCCGACAATTTACAATCTCATGGAGTTATACCCACAACCCCAAGGTGGACGCCCTTCCGTGCAATACATCCCAATGCCTTACGACCGGCGTCCAGCATTACCAGAGCCAAAGGGAAGACCCTTACCGGAGCAAGCACGCCAGTAACGGCAACAAAAGCCCTAACGGTTGGGATTGTTTGGTGTTGACGTGGGTGATGGGATGGGTGTCAGCCGTGGTGTTGACGTGGGTGAAGGAGTAGGTATTGCTCGTGGTGTTGACGGGGGTATGGGAGTGGGTGTCAGCTGTGGCGTTGGGCTGGGTGATGGCGTTGGTGTTGCCCGTGGTGTTGGCGTAGGTGATGGTGATGGTGATGGTGATGGTGATGGTGTTGGCTGTGATCGCGTACCGGGTACTGATGGCGCGGATTGATTGTTCAGCATCCTTTCAGCCTCCTGGTCAAGTCTCTGACGCATCGCTAGGGTAGCAATTCCCGTCACTGGCAAACCCGCTTTCTGCTGATACTGTCTTACAATCGCTTCAGTTAAGGGACCATAAAACTGATTGCGTGGTAAGGGAGAGCTTGGCTTAACCACGAGATTCAAGTTGGCTTGAAGAATGCCTACCAGATCCGCCATCAGATCTTGGGTTTGTGGACCAGGTGTACCATCAATCGGGAGCTTGTATCCCCTTTGAAACTCGCGGATCGCGTCTGTTGTTGCCTGATCCAGGGTATCTCCTAGGGGAACGTTGTATCCAAAGCCATTTAAGACGGCTCGCATCTCTCTTATGGTATAGTTCCGAGCGCGAACGGCGTAAACGGCTTGGTAGCTTACTAAACTTGCTGTTAAACCTAAGCTAATGGCAGCACTCGCCATGCTATATCGATTCCAGATCATTGACGTTCCTCACACTCAGGATTGAGCTAACTAACAATTTGAACAGGTACAGTTTAAGCTGAACCGTGCATTTTTGTAGTGCTTGTCTGATATTTTTCCAAGTTTTAGACAATAGTAATCTGATTGCCAAAATTCAAGCAGCATTCTTCAGTTTGTATTACTCTGCTGAAAATTCTACACCCGCTAAACAGCCAGGCTCATGGTTCATCGTTCAATGAGCAATGAACCATGAACAGATGGGGTCAGGACTTCGATACTCTGAGATGAACAAACTCTAACCGCTCAACCATGTCATCCTTACAAAAATTGACCAGAAGAACGAGTCGAGTCCGCCGCAACCTTTGGTTTGAAAGGGTAATGGCGATTTTGGCAGCGGTAAATCTACTTTTAGTGCTGTTTGACTTGAGCTATGTCCCCTTAAGAGATTTCTGGCTACAGGGCAAAGTAAAGATTCTTGGCTTTACTCTCGGTCCGGTAAAGTTTCCTGGCTTTACCCTACAAATTCCCCTTCCTCCAGTGACTAAGTGGTATGACTCAATTAAAGGTATTGAACCCTACCGGGATACGCAGCAGTATTTGCAAAGGGTGGATGAGCTAGAAAGCGAGATTAGCCAGACTGGAGTGCGATCGCCACAAGTAGAAGTAATCCTCCAAGATTTACGCCGCCGTAGCGTAGAAATGATTGATACTAATCCATTTCAGCTTGCCAATAAAACAGGCACTCTGGAAAAAATTAAAAATCGGATGCGCGACCATGTATTTGGGAGTAAAGATGCTTCATCCAAAGAGTCCTTTAGACGGTTCTGGAGCCAAGACTACTTAGCTACAACGAGTCGAGAACAAGAACTGAGTTTTTTCAACCGCGAGATTCGACCGCTATTTGAAACCAACTACTACCGTCCGATTGGGGAAAATGGCGAATTTGTCAACCATTTTGGGATTATTGATTTCCCGTTTTTCATTCTGTTCGGTCTAGAGTTTCTCGCACGTACCTGGCTGATTAGTCGCCGTCACATGGGTGTCAGTTGGCGAGATGCCATGTTGTGGCGCTGGTATGATATCTTTCTCCTACTTCCAGTTTTTCGCTGGCTGCGTATCATCCCCGTTACCATACGCTTAAGTCAAGCTGAGTTGTTAGACCTCGATCGCGTCCAAAGACAGATTAGTCAAGGATTCGTTGCCAGCATCGCGGAAGATCTGACAGAAGTAGTGGTGATTCGAGTCATTAACCAGGCTCAAAGCTCGATTCGCGATGGTGATATCGCTAGGTGGCTCTCTCAACGGGAAGTTCGTCCCTATATCGACCTCAACAACACCGATGAAGTGGCAGCACTCACTACCTTAATGATGCAGCTGACAGTTTATCAGGTTCTCCCCAAAATTCGACCCGACATCGAAGCCTTACTGCAACACCATCTGGAAAAGATTCTTAATCAATCCCCAACTTACCAAGGACTGCAAAAAGTACCGGGAATGGAACAATTACAGCATGAGCTGATCGGGCGGTTGGTAAAAGAAATCTCCCAGACCGTCTACGATGGGATCAACAGTGCGATGGAAGAAGACCCCATTGGCGATCAGTTGTTCCGAAACCTGATCCAACATCTCAGCGAAGCATTAGGCTCGGAAATCCAGGCAAAGCAGACTTTACAGAAAATTCAGTCTTTACTGACGGATTTGTTAGAGGAAATCAAAGTTAACTACGTTGAGCGTCTATCTAAAGAAGACCTAGAAGCCGTTTTAGAACAAACACGGGCAATCCGCAAAATTACTCATCACTAAGATCTGTCGGCAAACTTAATGAGGGCATTCGCTACCACCTCTACAGTCGAAATTTGGGCTTTGCAGACACGCTCTCCTCATACGATCCCCGTTACTTGCTCCGTCGTAGCACAGATACATTCTGATTGCGCTAAACTCAAACATAGCAGCGAAGGTTATTTTATTCGTCGCTAGCCTTCTTGGAAGAAATTTTACCTTGAAGTGGGTTCAGCCCACTTTTTTTGTTGGAGTTCTTCAATGACTCATCCCCTGATTCCACAACTGATCGATTTGGCAACACCAGTAGCCGAAAACCTGGGCTTGGAGGTAGTCGGGGCTGTTTTTCATACCAACAGACGCCCACCCGTACTGCGCGTAGATATCCGCAACTGCGTTGGTGACACAAGTTTGGACGACTGCGAACGGATGAGTCGGGCACTGGAAGCAAAATTAGATGCGATAGATCTCATTCCAGGCACCTACGAGTTGGAAATTTCCAGTCCTGGGATCTCGCGCCAGCTGACTACAGACCGAGAGTTTATTTCCTTCAAAGGGTTTTCCGTACTTGTTAAAACGTCTGAGCCTTATGAGGGTCACAAAGAGTGGAGAGGGAAGTTGATTGGTCGAGATGATAGCGGGGTTTCCCTGAATCTCAAAGGTCGCGCGATCGCTATTCCCCGCCAACTGGTAACTAGGGTGCAGCTAGACAATAAAGCCTGAAAGGTTCTTGGTTAGTTATTCGTTGTTGGTTATTGGTTGTTGGTCATTAGCAATTGACTAACAACCAACAATGAACAACAAACAACTTGCATTCATTAAATTACGGAGTTTTGCTTATGTCGATAGTTAGTCTGCCCGGGCTGAAAAAAATGATTGAAGAAATCAGTCAAAGCCATAACTTACCTAAATCTTCCGTACAACAAGCGCTACGAGAAGCCCTCCTGAAGGGATACGAGCGCTATCGACGAGCGCAACGCCTTGACCGATTTCATTTTGAAGAAGAATATTTCGATAATTTTGAAGTCGATCTCGATGTTGAAGAAGAAGGCTTCCGTGTCCTATCAACCAAGACTATTGTTGAAGAAGTCAGCAATACCGACCATCAAATTTCCTTGCAAGAAGTCCAGGAAGTTGCCTCTGAGGCGCAACTGGGTGACTCGGTCGTTTTAGACGTAACACCAGACCAAAGGGAATTTGGTCGCATGGCAGCGATTCAAACCAAGCAGGTTCTATCGCAAAAACTGCGAGACCAGCAGCGCAAGCTGATTCAGGAGGAATTTGAAGAGCTAGAAGGAACGGTTCTTCAAGCCAGAGCGCTTCGGTTTGAACGGCAATCTGTAATCATGGCGATCAGCAGTGGCTTCAGTCAGCCAGAAGTAGAAGCCGAGTTGCCTAAGCGGGAACAGCTCCCCAACGATAACTATCGTGCCAATGCGACCTTTAAGGTTCTTCTCAAAAAGGTTCGGGAAGGTCCGCACCGGGGTCCTCAACTGGTTGTTTCTAGAGCTTCTGCTGGTTTAGTGGTCTATCTATTTGCTAACGAAGTACCAGAAATTGAAGACGAAGTGGTTCGGATAGTCGCCGTTGCTAGGGAGGCAAATCCGCCCTCCCGTCATGTTGGGCCCCGAACTAAAATAGCAGTAGATACCTTAGAGCGAGATGTCGATCCAGTCGGTGCTTGCATTGGCGCTAGAGGCTCGCGGATTCAAGTGGTGGTTAATGAGTTACGGGGTGAAAAAATTGATGTCATTCGCTGGTCGCCTGACCCATCCACCTATATTGCTAATGCCCTCAGCCCAGCGCGAGTCGATCAAGTATTACTGGTGAATCCAGAGGGGCGTCAGGCTCACGTTTTGGTCGCGGAAGACCAACTGAGTTTGGCGATTGGCAAAGAAGGGCAAAATGTTCGTCTCGCCGCCCGCCTCACGGGTTGGAAGATTGATATCAAAGATGGGGCTAAGTATGACTACGAAGCAGAACATCGGAAAATAGAAGCCTTGCAAGCAGCAGCAAGCCATATTGAAGAGTCACAAGAGGATGACTATGAGGATGAGGACGAAGCGGTAGAAACCCTGACTGTGGCTGATTCTGGAAACTTGCTTGAACAAATCGACCAAGAAGAGGAGGAAGAAGAGGATGTTCTAGCTTGAGGTGCAGTTGAGAGCGCCAAATCTTGAAGCCTACTAACATGAGCCTTTAGAGCTGGGAAAGCTATTAATCTTTTCTCTCCTGCTACTTCATTTCCTCCTCATCCTCGCGATGCAGTTCCGGTCATCTCCGATCCCTCCCCTGCTCTCTTCCCTGACTCGATTTATGGAACCTAACTACCGACGTTGTGTGAGCTGCCGGAAACTTGAATCCAAACAGGCATTCTGGCGCATTGTTCGAGTCTATCCAGCACGACAGGTACAATTAGACCAGGGGATGGGGCGTTCTGCTTACCTATGTCCTCAAGCCAGCTGTCTAACGGCGGCTCAAAAGAAAAACCGACTGGGGCGAGCGCTTCGTGCATTAGTGCCGGAACAGCTGTACGAAACATTGTGGCAGCGTTTAGCTGCCATGCCAGCCGTTCAACAAGAGCAGAAAGTGGAAGGAAAACCTTAACCGAGCCGATGAACGTTAAAATGCTTCCGGTGAACATCGGCAATCGTTAGGATAAGAACAGAGCAGCTAATTAGTTGAGGTGGGTTTCTCTCCTGGAAGTGAGTCTCAACCCGAACCAGCAAGCTACCCTTATAAGAAGCAAGGATAAAACTCAACCAATCCTGAAAACGGTTCCAGTTTTTTGAATATTTGTGCAAGATTAGAAAAGAATGGTTTGATACGAGTGAAGGAAATCTAGCAGGCTGACGGTCAACACCCTTTAAGCATTAAATGTTAATTATTTAGTTAGAAACCCATTCACAACAGCTAAAGGTTCCACCTATTGGAGGCAAAGCAATGAGCAAACGGTCATTCGGGTATGTGGTCATGATGTAAAACTGGTAGGTATGACGGGGAATTAATGGATGAACAACGGCAAAGTCAGAATTTACGAATTATCACGGGAATTGAACTTGGACAATAAGGATATTTTGAATATCTGTGAAGGACTCAATATTTCAGTCAAAAGTCACAGCAGTACAATTACAGAATCAGAGGCAGAACGCATTCGCACCGCAGCCGAGAAGTATTCTGACCGCCCAACGGTTGTAAGAAACCGCGAAAATGCAACATCGACTGAAGGAGGCCCAAGGCCACCATCTACCAACAAATTAATGAATGGAAGTCCCAACATTCAACGGAAGCAGCAAATTCTAGAGATTCGTAAGCCAAAACCGCGCCCCAGTTCTAGCTCACAACTGGGAAGCCCTCAAGCGCCAACCCCTCCTCAACCCCCCGTTAAGCCAACGGTAGCACCACCGAGTAAGCCAATAGTCAATCGTCCGGCGCGGGTTAATCAGCAAGATGCAAAACCAGAGGTGTCGGTTGAGCCGGAACAAAAGGTATCTCAGGAAATACAGGAAATAATTGAGGCTGTTGAGGTTGAAGAAAAAACCCAACTCCCTGAACCCAAACGTGTAGAAGCGCAACTCTCGGAACCCCCTGTAAGACCCTCGAAACCAAAACCTCAGCTTACTCAAGTTGAGCGACCGATCATTAGAAAAAATCGACCGGATTCTTCGGTTGCAGGGCCAAGTAGTACTCCCGCCCCGATCAGAGCAGCTAGTCCTAGCCAACCGTCAACGGTTTCAGATTCAACAAAAGAAAGACCGCGCAGTCCTTCTAGACCATCAATTCCTACTCCTACACTCCAGGAACCTCCACGGCGAAATCAACCCGTTCGTGATGGAGCGGGTATTCGCTCAACAGCACGGGGCGGTGATGATGCAGCTGAAGGGGAAGACGGTATCCTCGAAACGCCGGAAATGCTGGCGCTGAAGGAGCCAAGACGACCGACGGCTCTGCGACCTGTTAAGAAGAAAACGGAGTGGGAGGAAGAAAACGGAGAAGAAGAAGGAGGAAAAGCTGGGAAAGCTGGCGCTAAGGTCAAGCGCCGGACAGCGATGTTCTTGGATGAGGACGAGGATTTGGATGCTGACCTGCTCAGTGGCATCGATATCCCCGTTACGGTCAGTGCGTCGGTAGCGCGCCCTCCCAAACCAAAGGCACTACCAGGGCAGCAGGCAGCGGTGGCTTCGATGCCCAACGTCAGCCAGAGAAGAAAACCTGGAGCAAAAGGTGGCGATCGCACTGGAAAATCGGAAAGCCGCAGCCAGCGTCGTGCCAACAAGGCTGGTGTACCAGAACGTCCGGAGAAAATTGTTTTGAGTGGCTCTTTGACGCTCAGAGAACTGGCAGCAGCTCTCGTCGTTCCTGAAACAGAAATCATTAAAAAGCTGTTTATCAAAGGGATCATTGTTAGTGTCACTCAAACCTTGGACATCCCCACGGCAAGCATGGTAGCCGAGGAATTGGGTGTTGAAGTTGAGACAGAAGAAGAAACCGCTGCCGCGACCAAAGTTACGGAAATGCTGGATGCCGATGACTTGGAAAATCTCCAACGCCGTCCACCAGTGGTGACGATTATGGGTCACGTCGATCACGGAAAAACAACCTTACTCGATGCCATCCGTTCTACAAAAGTGGCGCAAGGAGAAGCCGGCGGTATTACTCAGCATATCGGTGCTTACCATGTAGATGTCGAGCATGAAGGCGAGATACAGCAGGTTGTCTTCCTCGACACGCCCGGTCACGAAGCCTTTACCGCGATGCGGGCTCGTGGAGCGCGGGTTACGGACATCGCCGTTCTCGTCGTGGCTGCGGATGATGGCGTTCGACCTCAAACTATTGAGGCGATTAGTCACGCCAGAGCAGCTGGAGTACCGATTGTTGTCGCTATTAACAAAATTGACAAAGCTGGCGCTCAACCCGACCGTGTTAAGCAAGAATTGACCGATCAAGGCTTGCAACCGGAAGAGTGGGGCGGTGAAACGATCATGGTTCCAGTAAGCGCCATCCAAGGCGAAAACCTGGATACGCTTTTGGAGATGATTCTTTTGGTGGCAGACATCGAAGAACTCTCCGCAAACCCAGAGCGACCTGCCAGAGGTACGGTTATTGAAGCCAACTTGGATAAATCCAGAGGACCCGTTGCCAGTCTCTTGGTACAAAACGGTACTCTACGGGTTGGTGATACCTTCGTAGCTGGCTCAGTCTTTGGTAAAGTGCGAGCGATGATCGATGACCGAGGAGCACGAGTCGAAGCCGCTGGTCCATCTTTTGCCGTGGAGATACTAGGCTTGAGTGATGTCCCAGCTGCTGGGGATGAGTTTGAGGTCTTTGAAAGCGAAAAAGAAGCACGGGCAATTGCTTCAGATCGAACGGATGAACAACGCCAGTCTCGCCTACACGAGGTGATGGCGTCTCGCCGAGTTACCCTCACTAGCCTATCTGCCCAAGCTCAAGAAGGTGAACTTAAAGAACTGAACTTAATTTTGAAAGCAGATGTCCAAGGATCGGTAGAAGCGATTCTCGGCTCCCTTAAACAGCTGCCCCAGAATGAAGTACAAGTTCGAGTCCTCCTCGGCGCTGCTGGGGAAGTAACTGAAACTGATATTGACTTAGCTGCGGCTAGTGGCGCTGTGATTATCGGGTTCAATACCACCATGGGTCACGGCGCTCGACAGGCGGCTGACCGAGAAGGCGTAGACGTGCGTGAATACAATATCATCTACAAACTACTGGATGATATCCAAGGCGCAATGGAAGGTCTCTTGGAGCCAGAGCAGGTCGAAGAAGCGCTGGGTCAAGTCGAAGTTCGAGCAGTGTTCGCTGTCGGTCGTGGGGCGGTTGCGGGTTGCTACGTGCAGTCAGGTAAAGCGGTGCGCAACTGCAACATTCGTGTGCGGCGCGGTGGCAAGGTGATCTACGAAGGTATCCTGGATTCCCTCAAGCGGATGAAGGAAGATACCAAGGAAGTCGCTGCTGGCTACGAATGTGGGATCGGTGTGGATAAGTTCAACGACTGGGTCGAAGGCGACATCATCGAGACCTTCAAGATGGTGACTAAGCGTCGGACTCTCTCACCTAATTAAGCAGAAGGGAAGGGGGAGTGAGAAATGGGGAACAGGCATCTTCAAGGTAGTTATCCTGTAGCTTTAAGTCCTTTTCTCCCCCTACTCCCTACTCCCTACTCCCTACTCCCCAATGTGTCTATTTAGACTTGCAGCCGATTCCAGTTGATACGATTCGCCACCGCTTTCCCAACATTATCCAGGTTTGTCAGCACTGGGGAGTTGACTTGTTTCGGGAACCGATTCCCGTCGCCCCAG
>DATNQT010000036.1:0-14496 GCA_036703885.1 Candidatus Sericytochromatia bacterium | reverse complement strand
GCGATCGCCTTTCTGTATCCAATTTTTCTTTACAAACAGCCTCTTCGGTCTAATAACAGAAATGTCTTTATAAGGGTATTACCTGACGTAATAAAAATTTAATAGTCAAGACAAGCTCTTGTGGGCGAAAAGGCTTATCTAGGTAAGCATCTGCACCTTGCTTGAGCGCCCAATATAGATCGAATGGTTCATTTTTTTTTGAACACATGACGACGCTTGGCTTCTGGATTTTCTCAGCAGATTTAATCCGCCGACATACTTCGTAGCCGTTCATCCGGGGTAGGATAATGTCGAGAACTACGATATCCGGACAACAAGCTTGAACTTGTCTGAGGGCTGCGATACCATCACTAACAGCTATCACATCGAAACCACTTGCTTTTAGCAATTGAGAAATCATCTCTCGTTGGGCATGACTATCTTCCACCACCAGAACTGTACCCATAACGACTTACTTAACTAGAACTACTTCTTAGCTTAATTACAGTTATTACGGGTAAAAATGTCCTCACTCAGGAGAGTGGTTTTCTATTATATTTTTATCTACCTTGAGAGGAAATAAATAGGTAAGACTTGCTATCTTCTACCCTCTGGCTAATCTCCTGAGATAGACGATCGCTTTTGATTGCACAAGTAAGGTTAGAGCAAACAGAGTCCTCGTTGCCGAGGATATCGCTGAAACTTGTGAATTCGCTCCTAGATTACGATCTAGGAGCTTTTCTTACTTTCTTCCTACCGTAAGATAATTTTACTGTCAGTCCTCCCCACTTCCCCCTCCCCAGCCCAACCTACGGGTAGTTCCTGTGTGTTAATACCTATAGAAAATAAGCAAAGAGGAGGATGTCGCTACTTTCAACTTTTGTTTTCCTTAAAGAGAAACTAGTACGAGGGAGAAGTTTTACTTGGAAGGCGAAGTTACATCCACCGGGACTCTTGCTTCTATTCTGAAGGCGGCTATTGTAAGTTCTGCTTTAGTTATGGGTTTAGTGTTTGGTTTTGTCTTAGGTTCTATAGCTCATGATTTCCAGACGGAAAGCTCTGATTCAGATTTAGCTTTGCAGCAGAAGCAATAGAACTGTCGATTAGTAGAGTACTCAAGCTAGTTTCCGGTGGGTGATAGTAGGTTATATCGCACTTTCAACACTTCGTCTGAGTTGATGGGTGACGCCCCAGCACTAACTTTTACTTGACCGTTGACTTCCAAATACCCTGAAGAGCCTGTAGAGGTGGAGGTACTTCCCGCTGTAACTTTTACTCCATCGCTCAACCTCACGCCACGAGATCGAGGCGCGGAATTATTACGAATTGACATAGGTGAGATTCCTGAAAGGGGCAAAGTTTCAGAAAAGGTTGAGTAATCTTTTGATATGCTTCGGTTCTGATTTAATAACTAAATATTTTTATAAGAGTTGATTTAGGCAAATGCCTTGGATTGATTGTTATACGTTTTATATTTATTAGCTAAGGGCACGACATTACCGTACCCTTACCCTTACATTCCATGGCATTAGATAGCAGATTGGTAGAACTAACTTTTACTCTGTCAAAAGTTTAAATTGCTCCTCACTAATGCGATTAGCTTGATACAAGGTTTGTGTAATTTCAGATATTGTTAACACCGAATGCGCCCGATAGCCATTTTCTCGAAGTCTGTCTTTGACGCCTTGTCCGTGATCGATAAAAACGACTATGTCATCAACCTTTAATCCAGAGGACTTGAGCTTTTCTGCTCCTTCCATTACACTTTTTCCACTAATGAGAATGTCATCAACAACGACAACTGTTTCCCCTGGATGGAAGTTTCCTTCAATGACGCGCCGAGTTCCGTGGGCTTTGACTTCCTTGCGGGGAAAAATCATCGGGTAATTGAGACGTAGCGCTAATCCCGTCGCTGTCGGTAAAGAACCATAGGGAATGCCTGCAATACGGTCGAAGCTGAGGTCTTCCAGGATATCTGCATAGGCGATGAGAGTTTGATGGAAAATTTGAGGGTTGGAAATAATTTTGCGTAGGTCGATGTAATAGGGGAAAGTTGCACCGGAGGCTTGGACAAAGTTGCCAAAGAGAATGCAGCCGATGTCATAAAGTTGTAATATCAAATCCTGCTGGGGATGGCGATCAAGTAAACAGATATCTGATGTCCACAGGTCACAGGTAGAACCTTCGCGAACAATCTGGCTTCTTGCCTGATTTACAGAGTCGCGCAGAGGCTGGATTTCCATAGCGGGTTGTTCGCTAACCAACATCTCTACAGGAACGGGTATGAGCAAACCTTCGCCGTTGGCATTCAAGCCTGCTACTAGGATTTGAGTTAGGTCGCAACCCCCTTCTGCCCAAATGCTACGAGCTAGGATAACTCGTTCGGGAGCGGTAGCACGAATCCGGGCTAGTATATCCGCGTTGGTCGTTCCCACTTCTAAGGCTACTTCTTCCGGAGTGCCCCAGGTTTTGGCTTCTTTGACCACTTGCAAGTAAAACGGGGACTCAGGTTTAGGATACTGCTGCAAGGCGATCGCCGCCTGATTAGAAGTACAGCAAAGGACAAATACTCCCTTGCCAGGGTAAACCAAAAAAGGCGCTACTTGGTCTTGTCCTGCGTAGGGATTTAAGGTAACCGCATCCACCTGCCACTGTTCAAAAATAGTTCGAGCAAAGATGGTATTAGTGTTGAGGTCACTATGTTTTGCATCCAAAATAATTGGAATGTGGGCGGGAATAGCAGTTAGTGTCTTTTGCAGTAGTTCCACTCCCGGAGCACCTAATGCTTCGTAAAAACCAAGTGTTGGTTTATAAGCGCAAACTAAATCTGCTGTTTGATCGATCTGGTATTGCAACCAGTTCCACAAGTTATCAATGAGGCTGCCTTGTGTAGTGTAGCGACTAGGCATCAATTCGGGATTTGGATCGAGTCCGACAACCAGTAAACTCTGATTGCGGGCGATCGCAGCATTCAACTTATCAAAAAAGTTCATAAGCGCTTCCATAAAGGGGGAGCGATCGCACGTTACCAAGTTCAATGGTTAGTTACGGGAGCGATCGCACCTTTAGGCGAATCATAATCCATTCAACCTCAGATTCTGCCGTCCCACTATCGTCAAGGCAGCAAGACATTAAGCTGGAAGTAGTTCGATAGTTCAGCTTATAGCCTGTGTCTGTACCTTATTTGTCTCCTCAATCTTTACAACTTAATGTTCACGTCAAGGGAAAGGGGTTTCCTATCCTTTGCTTGCACGGTCATCCCGGTTCGGGCAGCAGTATGTCTGTCTTTACCCAACACCTCTCCCAGCGGTTTCAGACTTTAGCTCCCGATTTGCGGGGATATGGTAATAGTCGAACCCAGCAGAAGTTTAATATGACCGACCACTTAATTGACCTAGAAGCCCTTCTAGACCGCTATCAGGTTAACAGATGTCTAGTACTAGGATGGTCGCTGGGTGGAATACTGGCAATGGAAATGGCGCTGAGACTGCCAGAACGAGTCAGCGGTCTGATTTTGATTGCCACAGCGGCTCGACCCAGAGGAAGTCATCCTCCGATCAGCTGGGAGGATAATCTTTATACTGGGATCGCTTCAATTTTGAATCGGCTACAACCCGGTTGGCAGTGGAATATTGAGATGTTTGGGAAGCGATCGCTTTATCGCTACCTCATTCAACAACATACTCCTAGTGCTTACGAGTACCTCGCCCTCGACGCCATGTCCGCCTATCTACAAACTTCATCAGCTGCTACACACGCCCTTAACACTGCCCTGAGAGCTGGCTATAACCGCCTTTCTGACTTAGAACAGATTCAATGCCCTTCCTTGGTCTTGGCAGGAGCAGATGATCGACACATTACAGCACAATCGAGCCGAGAAACGGCTCAACATCTACCCAATTGCCAGTGGCAATGCTACCCAAGTACAGCTCACCTGTTCCCCTGGGAAATTCCCGCTCAAGTACTAGGTGATATCGACCGTTGGCTTGAACTCAACCCTCAAGCCTTGAGTCCTGATGAGTACTGAGTAAAAAACTCCTCAACACTCATCACTGTCGGTCACCCGTCCTAGGTGTACTAAGACGGTTGACCACTAAGAGTGGGTATCTTCTTGCGCTCACTCTGCTCCCCCAACTCATCAAAAATGGTTAGGTTAGCTGGTGGTTTACAGCGCTTAACGCTAACTGAGATACCTTGGGCCCCTTCGTTTTCCAAATCTTCAACGTATCCACCCTTCGCAGCGTATGCCTCTTTCTCGTTGACGAATGGTCCAAAGTAATAAGTGCAGCGGGGCTTATCTGTAACGATTTCAACCCAAAAAGCTAATCCCAACAAGTGGAGAATCTTAATCAAAACTTCATTCATGCTGTTTACCTGGTATACGAGATTCTATGCTGCCTTGTAATACTGGAATCTTTACATTTTGTTATACTACGTCAGGAGTCTTTTTTCAAAGAATCTTTTGACATAGTGCCTAAATACCGTAAAGTTGACCATCGCTGGCGATAAGTTTCGTACAAAGTCATTGCCGCTGCTACTGAGGCGTTAAGGCTTGGAGTCTTACCTTGTAGAGGAATCGAAACCAAAACATCACAGCAGCGTTCGGTCAGCAGGTTCAACCCACTCCCCTCAGAACCTATTACCAATACTATCGGTCCTGTAAATTCAACAGTGTGTAGTAGTTTACCAGTCTCGGCAGTAGTTCCATAAATCCAAAACCCAGCAGCTTTTAACTCCTCTAATGTGCGACTGAGGTTGACAACCCTGGCAATGGGAAAAGTTTCTAAAGCTCCCGCCGCTACCTTCATCACGGTGGAGGTAACGCCAACGGCTCGACGTTGAGGAATAATTAAGCCCTGAGTGCCCATTGCTTCTGCCGTGCGAATGATTGCTCCTAAGTTGTGGGGATCGGTAATGCCATCGCACACTAACAATACGGGTTGCTCTGCTATAGATTTTGCCTTTTCAATCAAGTCACCTAAATCCATATAGGGATAGGGTGCGATTTGAGCGGCAATACCTTGATGGTTAGCTCCTTCAGTAATCTGGCTAAGGCGTCGTGGCTCCACTTCATCAATTACTGTACCGTTTGCCTTAGCTTTCATAAGCAAGGAGTGAAAGCGGGGATCGTAGCGCAGTTGTGGAATGATCCAAAGTCGGTTCAACTGACGCTGATTCTCTAAAGCAGCAAGGACGGGATGACGACCGTAGAGTAAGTCTGTCTCCTCTTCTGTCGTAGTTGTAGGGGTTGACTCGATATCCCTTGGCTCAAAACGCTGAGATTTATGGGTTTCCTTATCCCTTGGCTCAAAACGCTGAGATTTATGGGTTTCCTTCCGGATTGGCTTTACTGAAACAGCCGGAAAGCGGGAGACGTTAGTATCCTTCGCCTTTTGAGAACGAACAGGTTTTCCTATCTTCGGTTTACTTGGATAGCGTCGCTCCTCTCGGTCAGGTTTGTCGTCCAGGGAACGGCGAGGTTTAGATCCCGGCTGTGGGGAGCGAGTCGGCTTTCCTAAGCGGGGCTTACGCGGATAGTCCGATTCTTGCTGGTTGGTGTCTTCGTCTCTGGAACTGGAAAATTTTCGACTCGGACGGGAGTCGCGAAAGGGCTTGCCTCGCTTTGGTTTGCCAGTCGTGTGAGGGCGGCGGTCTTGATTAGCCATTGGTTTGTAAGAATGGATGATTTTATGAATGGGGATCGAGTTCTAAATGCGCCAAGAGTTGGATCAGGCGTTGGGGATCGGTAAGGTACAAGTATCCCATCAACGTTTCTAAGCTGGTTGCTTGTTGATAGATTTCGGGATCGAGGCGTCTGGGACTCCCTGTTGCAGCATTACGCCCACGGCGTAAAATTTCTAGTTCCGGAGCTGTGAGGTGAGGTTGGAGCGATCGCAGATGGTTGGCTTGAGCTTCTGCTCGTACCTGAGCCACTACCTGATTATGATAGTCAGAAATACGTCTGGGCGGCAGTAAGTAGCAGCTTCGGATATATAACTCATAAACAGCATCTCCCAAATACGCCAAAGAGGCTGGTGAAACTTGCTGAATTTTGGATAGAGCGTTGGCTACAGCACTCAATTGCGTGAATCGAATTTCTCCCCACGATAGCGCCGAGTCAGTGTCCAAGACATTTGAACTCTTTTCCTCCTCTGATGTCACAACCTCTGCCCGACCTCGACGTTTAGATTTTAGCGTTGCTTAGACTATTCCATTGTTTTATAAAAACTGAACAAATAAGTCATCCTGTTATCTCTACAGAGTGAGGGCGGGTTTTACGACCCGCCCCACAATCTTTGTTTTATTCTGTCAGCTACCTTTGACGTTCTCCAAGGCTTCATCAACCGAAGGTTGCAGCGAGAGAAATTTTTCCAGGCGCACCAGCTTGACTGTTTGAGTCACACGGGGATTAGTCACAATTTGCAAACTCCCCCCAGCGGTTTGAGCCTTTTTCACTAATTGCACCAAAGCGCCCAAGCCGGAGCTATCGACAAAGTCGATCTTGGAAAGATCCAAAACGATATGGGTTGGACCCTCGTCAATATGTTTGCTGACCACCTTACGGAAGGTGGCTTCCGAAAAGGCGTCCAACAACCCAGTGAGGCGGAAAAGCTGGCAAGTTTCCTTGACTTCGCGAGTGCCCCTTAAGCTGACTGTCAGGGTTAGTGGCTCAGGAATAACACCCTCCTAGCTGTCGCTTAACTAACATCAGAAATTTGGCATTCCCACCGTTGAGTTGAGGACTCTGACGAGGGATTCTTGGGCTGACCTTGCCTCACTGAACAGATAATTAGTCTTTCCGTTTTGGCTCAAGAGAGCTAAATACTCTCTTGGTCGCTCAAGCCTCAAGCTTAAATTTCGGTGTGCCCCACCGTATTTCCAGACGCTCGACTTAGATTCACGTTTCCGATGATAGAAGTTCCGAAAAAAGCTGTTGGCTATTTTCAGGCTACTCTCACATCGTATGGAATAGTATAGCGAGAAGTCCCCGTCTAATCTAAAGTACCAAGATGTTTTTGGCAAGCTTTTAGTAGTGATAGACAACTAGCCTCTAGCTCTTAACCGCCAGCTTGTGCGATCGCATTGACTCGACAAACTGCTCGAATAGATAGTCAGCATCGTGAGGGCCGGGACTCGCCTCTGGGTGGTATTGCACCGAAAAGAACGGCAACGTTTTGTGCCGCAACCCCGCTACAGTACGGTCATTGAGGTTGAGGTGGGTTATTTCTACTTCGGCATCTAAAGAATCGGCATTAATTGCAAAGCCGTGGTTCTGGCTTGTGATCTCAACCTGTCTCTCCTCTAAACCTGCTGGGTGATTTAAGCCTCGATGACCAAATTTGAGCTTAAAGGTTTCGGCCCCCATGGATAGACCGAGAATTTGATGGCCCATACAAATGCCGAACACGGGTTTCTGACGCTCTAATAAAGCTTTGGTGGTGGCGATACCTTCGGTGACGGGAGCTGGGTCGCCTGGACCATTGGATAGAAAAATCCCATCAGGATTGTATTTGAGAATTTCCTCTGGGGGTGTATCTGCGGGAACTACAATAACGCGGCAACCGTAGCTTGCTAAACGCCGCAGGATGTTGCGCTTGATGCCAAAATCTATGGCTACAACCGTTAGGGGTTCACCATCAGCGCTATCGAGTACGGGACGAAATTCCCAGTTGCTCTCAGTGGGGTCAGACCACTCGTAGACCTCTTTGGTCGTGACTTCTCGCACTAGATTTAATCCTTCCATACTGGGAGCTGCCTGCACTTGTTGGAGCAACTCTATAGGGTCAAGGATTTCTGTGGAAATGCCGCCATTCATCGCACCAGAAGATCGAAGTTTTAAGGTCAATGCCCTAGTATCAATGCCGTAAATTCCTGGAATGTTGTGTTCCTTGAGGTAGTCGGGAAAAGACTGAGTTGAGCGCCAGTTACTCGGACGACGAGAGATGTTACGAGCGATCGCTCCTTGAATCTGAGGCTTTGCGGATTCTTCATCCTCCGGGTTGACACCCGTATTGCCTAATTCTGGATACGTAAAGGTGACAATCTGACCATAGTAGCTAGGGTCTGTTGTCACTTCCTGATAACCCGTCATGGCAGTGTTAAATACCACTTCCCCAATAGCAGTACCAGTAGCTCCAAAAGACCAGCCTTTGTAAGATGTCCCATCTGCAAGCACGAGCAGAGCAGGGTGAGCAGCTGAAACAGGCATAAGCAGTTATTAGTTAGTTGTTTGTTGTTTGTTAGCAGTCAGTTTAAAGGAACGACGGATAACTCGTAACTGACGTGCTATTATCTCACGGCTAACTGAGGCTGGGCACGTCTTTATAGCAGTCAATTGTAATGAATTCAAGACAGACCCCCTGCGCGGTTTCGCACAACGAAGAATGAAAATTCTCTCCCCACTCCCTACTACCTATTTCCTAGATAGAGGATTTTGCCAAAAACACTTTGCTTCGTGCTCAGAAGCCAGCATCTAAACTAAAAGATAGACCGCTTATGAGCAATAAACACGTCCATGCCTTCTTGCAATCGTGCAGCTATCCTTTTGCTTTCAGGTACTTTGGCAGTGATGAATGGGGCTTGTAGTGACATCAGTTCCTCCTCGAGTCCTAATAAACCATCACCGTCAGTTGCCGTTTCTGTAACTCCCAGTCCTGCGGCTAAACCAACTAAATCTAAACCAGCAACGACATCGACCACTAAACCAACTCTGGCAGCAAAGGACACTTACGAACGCGGACTTGATGCCGCCTACAGCGCTGCCATCCTCGGTCGGTCTGCCGTGTCTGCCGACGATTGGCAATTGGCGATCGCTCGCTGGCAAGAAGCGATCGCCCTATTACGGAAAGTGCCCTCCTCCAGTTCTTTTTATGGACTGGCGAAACCGAAAATTGCCGAATATCAAAGCAATCTCAGCATCGCCAAACAACGAGCGACTCTTCGTCGCTCCAGTTCTCCTTCAGGAAGCGCCATAGCTACATCATTACCCCAACCCGTCGCTCAACCGATTAGTCCCTCCTCAACCGAAACCGACAGCCCACCCGCACCCACGACCCAATCCAAGACTAATACCTCTAAGACCAATACCTCTAACTCAGGGGTGTTTAAAGTCCCAATCACTCGCCGCGCTGGTCGGACGCCAGTCATTGAAGTGACCTTTAATGGTGGACAAGTCTTCGAGATGATTGTTGATACGGGTGCTAGTGGTACTGTAATTACCCAAGAGATGGCTCAGAGTCTTGGTGTTGTCCCTGAGGGGGAAGTGACAGCTGATACAGCGAGTGGTAAAGGCGTAAAATTTGCCACGGGTAGGGTTCGGTCAATTGGCGTACCTGGAATTGTGGCAAAGAATGTCAGAGTCGCGATTGGGGGAGATGCTCTAGAGCTAGGACTGCTCGGTCAAGACTTTTTCGCTAACTACGATGTCTGGATTCGACAAAATGTGATTGAATTTCACCGACGATAGGGAATGGGGAGTTGGGAGTGGGGTATTAAAGAGGCGAGGAATTCCCTAGAAATACGATCTGTGTCATCGCCTCTTAGTCTCTGGCTCTTTATGTCCTCTTCTCAATCGGCGATCGCTAAAAACTTTACGAGTTGCTCTAGCTTCGACCAAGCTTCACCACTCTCTATAACATTCCTTGCTAGCTCGATCCCGGCTTTATGGTCTTCCAGTGGGATCAGTCCGCCCACTTGCAGCGCCAACGAAGCATTCAACGCCACAGCATCCTGCTGTGCTTGTGTTCCTTTGCCTTGCAGGACGTTTTTCAGAATCATCACATTTTCGTCAAGATTTCCACCCCGTAGCGCTCCTGTTGGTGCTGGTGTTAAGCCCAGTTCTTGAGGATAGAGGGTTATTAGCCTTACTTCACCGTCTGACAATAGGGCTAAATCGGTTGCATCTGCCAATCCTGCCTCATCGAGCTTTTCCCGTCCGTGCAGAACGATCGCTTTTGACGTTCCCATCTGGCATAAGGCTTGGGCAACAGTTCCTATAAGGTTTGAGTCAAATACTCCCATCACCTGACCCGTGGGGCGCAAGGGATTCACCAACGGTCCCAAAAGGTTAAATACCGTTCGTACCTTCAGCGTTTGCCGTAGAGGTGCTACTGCCTTCATGGCAGGATGCCAACCACGGGCAAAAAGAAACGTCACGCCCACTTCTTTGAGTGCAGTGTGTACCTTCTCAATTGGGGCTGATAAGTTGACGCCCATTGCTTCTAGGACATCTGCTGAACCAACCAAACCCGATGCCGAACGATTACCGTGCTTGGCAACCAGGACACCCGCAGCGGCGGCAACAAAGGCAACAGCCGTAGAAATATTAAACGTTGAAGCACCATCCCCTCCCGTACCACAGGTATCGATCACTGGTCTGATGTGGTCTATTGCTGTCTTCTGTAAAGATTGGGATTGTAGTATAAATGCCATCCCCGCTAACTCTTCTACTGAAATGCCTTTAGCCTGGATAGCAGCAAGAATCGCGCCGGATAAAACCTGAGGAATTTCCTCATTTAGCCACCCTTGCATTAGCTGTGATGCTTGGTCAATAGACAAAGATTGTCGGTCGAGTAGCTGTTGTAGCAAGCTAGACCAGTTAGTAGTCGTTTCAGCGATCGCAGAAGCCGAGTTGTTCATAGAGAAGTCAGTAGTCGTGTGATGAGCGAGGAAGTAGGCTCGATGGAAGCGATCACGCTTCTTTAGGTAGCCGTCGCTGACCTAATCGCATATGAGCGCTGATCGCAATTGAGACAATCATCTCACCAACGCTGGAACAGTTAACCACTTTGGGCATTAACAGCATTTCCATACCTGAAATCGATTAGTCAATAGAAGTTTTTTAGAAAAACTTGATTGAAGATTTTAGTTGTCCAGACCCAGCTGAGAAGCAAGATTTTAAGAAATTGTTTGTTAATTTGTGCTGGTCAAATTTTTGCAAGTCTTGTAAAAATCTTAAAACTAGGAACCTATCGGATGTTATTGGCTATTTTTACATTGGCGATCGCATCCGGAGGGCATTTTTCAATTCAGGGTCTTCTCTCCTGATATCCGCCCTCGCTCCTAGGGTATAGTTTTAGAAAAGTAGTTTGAGGTCAGAATCATGCTTGGGTAGGAGCTGGCAGAGTCTAGCTAGACGACGTATTACCAACTCTATTGGCAGCAAACTGCTAATTTAGACGTAACGAACCCCACAATCGCCATAAAGTCTCCGTTCTACTACCCCACTCAAACCGGGCTAAACAAGATATCTAGTATTGTGCCAGTTGATTGTTGATGTTACTCATGCCATCAAATCAGGGAGCGTAGGCTTATTGAAGAAATTTAATAAACTTCCATTGGAGAGTCATTTATGTTCGCTATAAACCCTATCGCTTGCTACCCAATGTCCTAATTGATATAAGACACCATGTCCGAGAGCACACAACAAAGGAATGAAAATCTTCCTTGGCTCATTCTCATCTAGGCTAACGTCCTGACGCTTGACTCCGGTCGCTTTGATGTTCTCCCTGCCTATTCTCAACCCAGCCCAGCCGTTTACCTGAGTACTAGCTTCTAAACATAATAAAGTGAGCACTTGATGTAATGCAGATTAGAGGTCAATTAGTTAACTCAGCCAATCTAGAGCTATTTGCTGCGTTTGTAAAACACACGCCTGTCTCTGTAGCAATGCTGGACCGGAACTTGCGTTACTTGCTCGCGTCGGGGAGGTGGTTGACTGATTACGCTCTCGAAAATCAAGATCTGGTTGGTCGCTGTCATTATGAGGTATTTCCCTTATTTCAACGAGAGGAAGTGGGAAGCCAAGGAGAACACGAGAAGTGGAGACTTTCAGCTCCTCAGCCTCTTCAACGATGGCAAGAGATTTATGCCTTAGGGTTAGCTGGGGAAGCGCAACGGGGTGACTCGGATTATGTCATTAGACCTGACGGCTCCTTGCAAAGGATAAAGTGGGAAATCCAGCCTTGGCACACCAGTACGGGTGAGATTGGTGGAATCATCATGTTCACCGAGTTTCAAGAGGGTCATTCCTTAGCTAAGACTCCCTTCCAGGAACGAGAAGAAAGCGATCGCCGCCTCAGGAAAAAAGCCATAGAGGAATTTTGGGAAACTGCCTCGCTTACAAAAGCAATGGATGCTACAACATCCCGTTTTGCTGTCGAGCAACTACAACAAGAGATCGCGGAGCGCCGACAGGCACAAGCCTTGCAGCAGGAGTCGGAAGAACGCTATCGCTCATTAATTGCGGCACTGGCAGAGGGAATTATTGTACAGGATTCTAGTGGTGTCATTCGCACCTGTAACGCAGCAGCAGAAAGCATCTTGGGGCTATCGGCTGACCAGCTACTAGGAATGAGTGCGATGGACTTAGGCTGGCGTACTATTAAGCAAAATGGCAACTCGTTCTCTGACGAGGAACACCCACTCGATGTGACGCTTCGTACAGGAGAACCGTTGACCGATGCGCTCATGGTTATTGATAAACTTGACGGCACTCAGACTTGGCTTAGTGTCAATTCACAGCCTCTGTTTCGCCCTAAGGAAATGAACCCTTATGCGGCTGTCGCTTCCTTTATTGACATTACCAAGCGCAAACGAGTAGAGGCGGCACTGCGGGAGAGCGAAGAACGCTTCCGCGCCACCTTTGAACAAGCAGCAGTTGGCATTACCCATGCTTCAATCAACGCTAAGTTTGTCCGAGTTAATCAAAAATTTTGCGACATCGTTGGCTATACCCGTGAAGAACTATTGGAACAAACGTTCTACGAGCTTACCCACCCAGATGATATCGATATCAATGGCGTGTATGTGCGATCGCTTTTAGCGGGTGAAATTGAAACTTACAGCCTGGAAAAACGCTACGTTCGCAAAAATGGGCAGTCAGTTTGGGTACAAACTACTGTCTCCTTGGTACAGCCTCCCCACGGTGAACCACAGTACTTCCTCTCTGTTGTCCAAGATATTAGCATTCGCAAAACTGCTGAATACGCTCTGCGGCAATCAGAAGCCCAGTTGCGAGAACAGGCGCGGCGAGAATTCCTGCTGAACCGACTCTCAACCCAAATCCGTAACTCCCTGGAACTAAATACGATTCTCGAAACCACAGTCCAGGAAGTTCGCCAGATGCTGCAAATCGATCGCTGCCAATTTGCCTGGTATCATCCTCATGAGACGAAACCCTATTGGGAAGTCGTTAAGGAAGCTCACAAACCCGATCTATCAGACCGCACGGGTCGCTATCCCGCTGATATAATCGGACCGCTAACCGAACAGCTTTTAAATCTGGAAATTGTCAAAATCGATGATGTGGAGACGGTTAGCAACCCAATCTCTCGTCGATTTATTCGCTCTCTAGGCTGTAGTTCAGTGCTGTCGCTACCAATGCAGACACCTTGGGGTGCGGTCGGTACAATTAGCTGTGTTCACACTAGCGAGGCACGACCTTGGCTCAAGTGTGAAGTAGAACTCCTGCAAGCAGTGATGGGTCAACTGCTCATTGCCATGAAACAGGCTGACCTTTATGCTGCCAGTCGCAGGGCTACTCAGCAAGCTCAAGAGCAAGCCACTCAATTGGAGCAAACCCTGCATGAGTTGCAGCGCACCCAAGCTCAATTGATTCAGATTGAAAAAATGTCCAGTCTCGGTCAGCTTGTAGCTGGTGTGGCTCACGAAATTAACAATCCGGTTAACTTCATTTATGGCAATCTGATCTACGCCCAACAATATTCCCAAGACCTTCTAAGTTTAGTGCGACTTTATCGTGACGCCTACCCCAACCCACCTATGGCGATTAAAGAGCAGATCGATAGTATCGATTTGGACTTTCTGATGAGTGACTTTGATCAACTCCAGGACTCAATGAAGGTGGGTGCCGAACGTATCCGAGAGATCGTGCGATCGCTACGGACGTTCTCTCGCTTAGACGAGTCGGACAGTAAGGAGGTAGACATCCACATGGGAATCGAAAGTACCTTGATGATTCTCCAAAATCGGCTCAAAGGTAAGGCGGGTTATCCGGCGATCGCGGTTATAAGAAAGTATGGTGACTTACCACTAGTGGAGTGCTATGCAGGACAGCTCAATCAGGTGTTTATGAATCTACTCACTAATGCCCTAGATGCTCTAGAGGAACAAGTGAGTCAGCAGTTAGAGACAATAAGTGATCGAGCGGAAACACTCACCTATCCCTCACCCACCATCACCATTAGCACGGGTGTCGTTGGCAGGGATACTCCCGACTGCCTGCGCTGTAGAACAGAAAGTTTTGATAGTAACAAAGCTCTTAGCCCTTCCGAATCCCCCAGTCATATTTTCATTCGCATCACTGACAATGGCGCTGGAATGACTCAGAAGACGCAACAACAACTATACAACCCCTTCTTTACGACTAAACCAGTGGGACGAGGGACAGGTCTGGGGCTAGCGATTTGCTATCAGATTGTGGTAGAGAAACACGCAGGACAACTGCGGTGCAATTCAGCACCCGGTCAAGGTGCTGAGTTTATAGTTGAGATTCCG
>DATNQT010000035.1:0-4562 GCA_036703885.1 Candidatus Sericytochromatia bacterium | reverse complement strand
AGCAAATTAATTCAGCAAAAATCTTAAAAAAAGCTAAATTTGTTTGCGGCTAACAGTAAATTTTCACTTCACTTGTTTCCAACAACTAAGGAGAATACGGTCAATGACAACAGCCTCAAGACGCCTCGCAGCTAATGGCTCGGAGAATGCATTGGTATCAAGCTTGAAAAAGCAACTTCCTAACATCCTTCCCCCGCTTGTAGCGATCGCAATCTTTCTACTGATATGGCAGATATTTTCTCTAACACCTGGAGCCACACTACCAGGACCAATCCAGGTGGTGAAAGATACCTGGATACTGATTGGCTGGCCCTTTTATGACAAAGGTGGTATCGATAAGGGCTTATTTTGGCAAGTGCTTGCTAGTTTACAACGAGTTGCGATCGGTTACACACTAGCAGCGATTGTTGGCATTGGCTTGGGTATTTTAGTGGGTACAAGTCAATTGATGTCCAAGGCTTTAGACCCAATTTTTCAGTTCCTGCGAGTTGTTGCTCCCTTGGCATGGGTACCGATTGCTTTGGCAGCTTTAAGACAAAACGAACCCGCTGCTTTGTTCGTAATTTTTATCACGGCAATTTGGCCAATTTTAATCAACACGTCGGTAGGAGTAAGACAAATCCCCAGCGACTACAACAATGTTGCCAAAGTTCTCCAACTTTCTAAACAAGAATATTTCTTTAATATTCTTATTCCCTCTGCTCTCCCCTACATTTTCACAGGGCTAAGAATTGCACTTGGCTTGGCTTGGTTGGCGATTATTGCAGCAGAAATTGTTATGTCCGGTATTGTTGGGATTGGCTTCTTTATCTGGAATGCCTATCAGAATAACCAGGTGAGCGAAGTCATCTTAGCGGTAGTGTACATCGGTGCTGTTGGCTTAATACTCGACAAGCTCATGATCTGGCTTGAAGCACGGATTTTGCCCCAAGAACAGAAGTAGTCATTAGTCATTAGTCATTAGTTATTAGTAAAAAGCATAGCTAGTAACCACAAATCGATGACTAATGCACCAATGACCAATAACCAATGACCAATGACTAATGACTAAGGATTAAGAACTAATGAGCGTCTTTGTTGCAGTTGACCAAATTGAAAAAGTTTTTAACCTATCCGGTGGTGGCAAGTACGTTGCTCTCAAAGGGATTGACTTACAGATTAAAAAAGGAGAATTTATCTCTCTGATTGGTCACTCCGGTTGTGGCAAATCCACACTCTTAAATATGATTGCTGGTTTAGATTTGCCGACCGAGGGTGTAGTAAGTCTAGAAGGGCAGCGGATTAAGAAACCGGGTCCTGACCGGATGGTGGTATTCCAAAATTACTCCTTGCTGCCTTGGCGGACGGTACGGGAAAATATTGCTCTCGCCGTCAATGCCGTGATGAAAGATATGCCTGCGGGTGAGCGGAAAGGCATTGTAGAGCAGCACATTGATATGGTGGGGTTGCGCCCTCATGCCGACAAACAGCCAGGAATGTTGTCGGGTGGACAAAAACAACGGGTGGCGATCGCACGCGCACTTGCCCTTCGTCCCAAACTACTGCTACTGGATGAACCCTTCGGAGCATTGGATGCCTTGACGCGGGGTAATCTGCAAGAACAACTGATGAAAATTTGCGAGGAAAATGAAGTTACGGCGGTCATGGTTACCCATGATGTAGACGAAGCCGTACTGTTATCTGATCGCATTGTCATGCTCACCAATGGGCCAGAATCCAAAATCGGTCAGATTCTGGATGTCGATATTCCTCGTCCCCGCAAGCGGATGGAAGTAGTCGAACACCCCAGCTACTACAGCTTGCGGAGTGAGATGATTTACTTCCTCAACCAGCAGAAACGGATTAAGAAAATTCGAGCCAGAAAAACAGGTGCGATCGCACGTCACGGCTTAGAAAAAGTTAACCTCGAAATCGGCTTCGTCCCTCTAACTGCCTGTGCCCCTCTTGCCGTTGCTAAAGAAAAAGGCTTCTTTGCCAAACATGGCTTAGATGAAGTCAACCTCGTGCGCGAAAGCAGTTGGCGCGGGATTGTAGATGGCATGGCTGGCGGCTACTTAGATGCGGCTCAAATGCCATCGGGGATGCCCCTGTGGTTAACCTTAGGAGGACACGAAAACCGACCGTTGCCCGTCGTCAGTGCCCTCACAATGAGTCGCAACGGCAACGGCATCACCCTGGATAAGCGATTTTACGACCAGGGGATACACACCCTCGCTGATTTTAAAAAGATGCTGTTGGATTCCCCCGCTCAACAGCACAGAATGGGCATGGTTCATCCCTCCTCCATGCACAACCTACTGCTGCGTTACTGGCTAGCTTCTGGTGGCATCGACCCCGACCAGGATATAGAACTCAAGACTATCCCTCCAGCCCAGATGGTTGTGGATTTGCAAGGTGGAACTATTGATGGTTATTGCGTAGGGGAACCTTGGAACATCCGGGCAGCAATGGAAGGAGTTGGCTTCACCGTTGCTACAGACTTAGAACTTTGGCCGGGACATCCAGGAAAAGTCCTCGGTGTGCGCGAAGAGTGGGCGGATGCTTATCCCAATACCCATATTGCATTGGTTAAAGCATTGCTAGAGGCTTGTCGCTATTGCGCCGATCCAGCCAATGAACAGGAGGTACGTCAGATTACGGCACAGCGGGAGTACGTCAGTACCGACATCTCTTACATCCACATGGGAGACCCCAACGCCTCTACCTGTAGCTTGGATAAACCCATGCGCGAGTATGCCCATCATCTGTTCTATGGAGATGGCGTGAACCGTCCCAGCCGAACCGAACAGCTTTGGCACATGACCCAGCTAGCCCGTTGGGATCACACCCCCTTCCCCAGGAACTGGGTAGAAATCTTAGAACGAGTGTGCCGAGTACGGGCGTTCAGTATCGCTGCACGAGAATTGGGTCTCGTTGATATTAGCTACACCAAAGGCGAAATTCAGCTGTTCGACGGCACTCCTTTTAATACGGAAGACCCCATTGGCTACCTCAATAGTCTGGCAATTAAACGCAACTTTAGCATTGCAGAAGTTGTCCTCGATTCACGTCCTACTGTCGCGGCTTAGGTGATTGGTTGTTTGTTGTTCGCTGTTTGTTATGGTTGGCAATCTAATCACCAACAACTAATAACTCACAACCAATAACTAACAACCAATAACCGAAAACTAATAACCAACAACCAATAACAAGACCAATGCTTAACCGCCCTCTTAGCTTTGCCGATACCCAAACCCTCGCTAGCAGACAGTCAGTAGCAACCCCCACCCGCGAGGCATTTCTGTCAATTGAGAACGTCTCCAAAGTCTATCCCACCAAAAAAGGTCCCTATACAGTACTCGACGGCGTTAATCTGACGATACAAGAAGGTGAGTTTATCTGCTTGATCGGTCACTCTGGCTGTGGCAAATCGACGCTCCTGAATATGGTTTCGGGTTTTGCTTTTCCTACGGATGGTGAAGTGCGACTGCAAGGCAAGAGTATCACCAAGCCGGGACCTGACCGCATGGTGGTGTTCCAAAACTATGCCCTATTACCTTGGCGGACGGCGTTTGAAAATGTTTACCTCGCCGTTCACGCCGTTCATCCTAATAAGTCACAGGCTGAAAAAAGAGCGATCGTCCGGGAACACCTAGCGATGGTGGGACTGTCGGAAGCCGCTGATAAAAAACCGCCCCAACTTTCTGGTGGGATGAGACAACGGGTTTCTATTGCTCGTGCTTTGGCAATTCGTCCGAAAGTCTTGATTTTAGATGAGCCTTTTGGTGCGTTGGATGCGATTACTAAGGAGGAGTTGCAGGAAGAACTGCTGAAAATTTGGAACGATCATCGCTGCACTGTTTTGATGATTACTCACGATATTGATGAGGCGTTATTTCTAGCCGATCGCTTAGTGATGATGACGAATGGGCCAGCGGCTAGAATTGGTGAAGTCATGGATATTCCTTTCTCACGCCCACGCGATCGCGTCCGCATCATGGAAGATCCACAATACTACAAGCTGCGGAACTACGCCCTTGACTATCTCTTCCACCGCTATGCCCATGATGATGACTAGGCAGTGTTAGTTGTTAGTTGTTAGTTATTGGTTGTTAGTGACTTAATAGCTTAACTGCAAAGGATTTTAAAAGGTGAATTGATGGTTTTCTAACCAATGAAAACTAACAACTAACAACCTTTACTATTATTATTTACACCCACCTAATATAAATTGGGTAAATGAATAGACCTCTTGCATAAATCCTGGAATGCCCCCTAAATCCACGCCAGGTGCTCTACTTGGGGAGACCCCAAGACCGCACTGGCTCCCCAATATTGGGGGACTTTGAAATCCGGTTCCCCCCAGAATTGGGGGGCTAGGGGGGCAAAAATCAACTTTTGCAAGAGGTCTATTGACTCGCTTACAGTGTGGAAACCTCCACTGTCATCTAGAAGTCTGTGTGGAAAGGATGAAATGCTGATAGCTTGAGACAAAGGAAAATATAGTTTGGGTCACTACGGCTTGAAAACGCGATCGAATTACTGGCACTTGCTGCCACATATCCGCCCTCAAGGTAAAACCA
>DATNQT010000034.1:0-4221 GCA_036703885.1 Candidatus Sericytochromatia bacterium | reverse complement strand
GCCCTCAACTTAGATGGTACTTCCATAGCCAACAGGTTTCCCGCAAATTTCTTGCCGCTCAAATTGGAAACTTCTAGTCAAGAGGTTTCTCAGCCTTCCCCTAAAGTCATACCACTTTATGTCGTTTACATTCTCTTACTGCTAACGGCAACTGGGGGACTATTTTATCTAGTCAAGAAACCACAAACCGATAAACCCGCTCTACAGAAGCAAACCTCACCTATCGCGCAGCAACAGAAAACTACACTCAAATCTACACCTTCAATCCCTTCCACACCGAAAGCCTCTACAACAGATAAATCCGTTCAAGTAGCCGTAAGTCTTCAAGATGAATCTTGGCTGCAAGTGATAGTTGATGGAAAAAATGAGTTTGAAGGAACTTTAACCAAGGGAGATAAGAAAACTTGGACAGCTAAAAAACAGTTGACTATTACGGCTGGTAATGCTGGTGCAGTATTAATCTCTTCTAATCGACAAAAAGAGAAACCTTTAGGCGCTCCGGGTGATGTTAAAGAAGTTACATTTACTCCAAATAATTAGTTAGAGTTTACTGTCACGCCGCCATTACTACCCTCTACATCCTTGCCACTAAAAGAATACCTATCGGTTACTGCCAGAGGTGATATGAGGGCGTTAGCCTCAGTGAGGATAAAAAGAAGCAGGGACTAAGGAAAACCAAATTGATATAACTTATGGACGTAGTGTGATCGGCTGGTTGATTGAATATTTGGCTACCTGCTGACCAACTTGAGGATTGTACAATCGCACATAGTTCCAGTAGTTGCCAAACACCTGCTTGACATAGTCTTTAGTTTCTTCATAAGGGATAGCTTCGACAAATTCATCTGGATCGGTCAAGGGTTTCTCATGAAGCCACGTCCTCACCTTCCCCGAACCAGCATTGTAACTAGCTACTGCCAGGAGAGAATTATTGTTGTAGTTTTGGTGATTTTCATCCAGAATCCAAGTCCCTAAATTAATGTTGTCGTGAGGATTATCTAAGGCATAATGCTTAAGATTGATTCGTTTGGCAACGGCGGTAGCGGTCTCTGGTATTACCTGCATTAAACCAACGGCATTAGCAGAGGAGCGGATGGTCGGCATAAATCGAGACTCCTGCCGAATTAGAGCTGTTACTAGCAAGGGATTAAGCTGACGCTGTTTTGACCAGGTTTCGATAACTTCTAGGAATGGAAATGGGTAGAGAGCATGCCAGTAGGCGGGTTGTTGCTTAAGAGCATGGTACTGCACCTGCTCTTCTGGCGTGTCTCTGTCTTCCAGCTTGCCAATTTGAGAAATTCCTTCTAAGCGATCGCCTAATCCCACTTTCAAAAGACCATCGGTAAACTGTTCGGCTACAGTAGGCTTGATGCGATTTTGAAATTCTGCTTGCCAGAGCGTCCAAACATCCCGATCTTGACCAAGCTGGTAGAGTTCTTTTAATGTAGGCGAGCCAGCAGGTAGCAAGGGTCGCTCGGTTGGTTTTACGACTTGAGGAGCAAGCTGCCTTACCGTAGTAAAGTCTTTAACATCTAAGCCGAGGGAAACAGCAGAGCGCCAAGCATAGTAAGACTGAGGGTAGTAAGTCAGTACATATTCAAAAGCAGCTTTCGCCTCCTGCTGCCGTCCCAAGCGCTTCGCCCACTTCCCAACCCAAAAGCCTGCCTGACGAGCTAAATCGCTGTTAGGGCTTTGATGGATGATTGGCTGTGCCCATTCTAATGCCGCCTTGAAGTCTCTAGCTCGTGCCTTAGTTCGAGCCATACTCCAGCGATATTCTGCCGCCGCGTTGGAGTTGCCATACTTGGTTAGCAACAATTCACGAGCCTGGGCAGCGCCTTTAGAATTGTTAAGGCGATCAAGCGCTTCCGCCTTGGCTAATACTGCCTCACCCGCTCGGTGGGGGAATTTTGCAATCACCTGATTGAAATAAGGCACGCCCCCAGTAGTCTGTTTGAGCTTACCAAGCTGGATTAGGGCAGTGGCAGTTTCTTTGGCATCAGGGAAGTCGAGCAGCATTTGTTTATAGGCATTTGTGGCTGCGTTCGGCCTTTCGGCTAGCTGAAGTCCTCTAGCAACCAAGTAGGCATTGCGGGGAGTACGGGGAGCTTTAGCATACGCCCGACTAGCTTGACTGTATTTTCGTTCTTTCCAGTAACCGAGGGCGATCGCTTCCCAATCTTCTGGTTTTAGTGGCTCAACTCGTTTTCCGTCTTCCCGAACTGGCTGCTCGATCAATTGGTCTAGTACTTTGGTAATTCCTGGCGTGTCAGAGCTATACTTTGCCAGTAACAACATTGATTCACGCCGCTGAGTATTCTGCTTCAACCAAGAGCGTGACAGTTCCAGGATACGGGGATGGCTGGGAAACTTATCAATCATTTCCTGCCAATGTTTGGGCTTTGTCTTACCCAATGCCAGCAGAGCCTCTACCGCGACAGGCGAGTCGGGATAGCGCTTGAGCAAAGCCTGCCATTGGGCTTTTGCTTTGGTTGTGTTACCGAGAAGTTCATAGGCTTGGGCACGTTTGAGGGCTATGTGTTCCCCTAGCACTGGATAGTCGCACTCTAATCCTTCCAGCAGCGAAAGGGCTTTTTGCCCCTGCTTCTGCTCTAACAGATCGGAGGCGAGGAGATAACGAGCGCGGCTGCGTTCTTGGGATTTAGGTCCAGAAGCGATCGCCGCTAATTGCTCCCTACGCTGGCTAGAAGGTAGAGACACCAATGACAAAACAGTGGTGTCGCTCTTCTTTGCCGACGTGATCGGACGCTGTTTCTGGAGTAAACAGCTAATAGTACTTTGCGTCAGTCCACGACCATACTTCGCTTCTAACACAGGTACTCCAATCAGCAGCCCACAAAGTCCGGCACTGACAGCCAGTGCAATTCGCTTTCTCCGTTGCCGCCGCTTTAATGGATTGTAGCGGGCGAAACTAAGACTTGACGTTTTCATAGAGCATCCTGACAGCAGACAGCCATCTCCGATGTAATTAATAGTTGTGATTTTGAACTGAGAGCCATGTGGGCGGAAAACCAAAACTACGCTGCAAATCCCTACCGGGATCGTTTAGCTTGTGAATTAATACTTTATAAAAATCTGCCTAGTAGAGTAAAGCTAAATCTATCTGTTGGAGTAGAACTTCTACTGTAGAAGAATTCTCCAAGACGACATCAGCACGCCCTACCTTTTCCTGGAGGGGGAGTTGGCTATTGATGCGATCCCGCGCTTGTTCTAGGGTAAGGCGATCTCGCTCTATCATCCGCCTTAGCTGTTGTGCTGGCGCACAGTTAACTACCCAAATTTCAGTAACTAAGTCAGTCATGCCTGCTTCAAACAATAAAGGGACTACCACTACCACTGTAGGAGCAACCAGGGTATCGAGTTCAGCCGTAATGCGATCGCCTACGTAAGGATGGATTTGTTGCTCCAACCATTGTCTCTGGCTTTGGTCACTAAAAACAATTTCGCCCAGACGCTTGCGATTGAGCGTACCATCAGGTAATTGGATGCCTAATCCGTAGCGTTCAATAATTTTGCCAAGTATGGGCGAACCCAGTTGCACGGCTTCCCTGGCGTAGATATCCGCATCTAAAACGGGTAACTGATATTGGGCAGCCAGGTAATTGGAAACAGTTGTTTTCCCAGTCCCGATACCACCTGTTAAACCAATAATTCGCTTCAAGAGTTTTCACTGATGAATTGTAAGCTATGAAATAAGAGTATTAAGTCAACCTTTAAAACTCAAGGCTTTCTGCTTCACTACGGCAACTTAAACGTTTAGCTATTTAAGGACAACAGGATGCTCGCCCAAGCACCAGTAAAAGACATCATCCATAAGCAACGGCAGTTTTTTGCTACTGGCAAAACCAAGGATGTTGAATGGCGAATTGAACAGCTAAGGCGGCTCAAACAAGCGATCGTTGATGAGCAAGAGGCGATTATCAACGCGGTCAAAGCTGACTTAGGACGACCCGATTTTGAGGCTTATTTTGAACTCGCCGCTATTTCAGAGATTAACTACGCCCTCAAACATCTGAAATCCTGGGTTAAGCCCAAGAAAGTCCGTGCTGGCATTGAGCAGTTTCCTGCTTCTGCCAAAATTTATCCCGAACCCTTGGGTGTGGTTCTGATTATTTCTCCTTGGAATTACCCATTCCAGCTAATGATTTCTCCCTTAACCGGAGCGATCGCAGCAGGCAACTGTGCTGTCCTTAAACCGTC
>DATNQT010000033.1:0-3192 GCA_036703885.1 Candidatus Sericytochromatia bacterium | reverse complement strand
CCCAAACTCGCACATTTGATAGTACTTTTAAGGCACGCATCTTGCACATGGAGCGAATTGCTACTACGAGTTCGTCTGATTGATAAATAACAGATGCTATCTAAGTAGTCTGCCCCTGTGAGTATACTCATCTCCCAAATTGATTCATGACTTACTTGACAAGCCCTCTGTATTTCGCTTACGGACTAGGCAAATGCATTTGTTAAGAGTGGAGTATGCTGGTGCTTAGGGTGAAACATATTCAGCATTTTGTTGAAAGCGTCGGTGAAACCGATTAGGCTCGAAGATAGGCTTTTGACACCGTTGCTGAAATTGGAAATTAAATTTTCTGAAACTGCCAGAGAGAAAAATTTATGTCTGACGCACAAGAGCCAGATAGACAAACCCGTTTAATCGTAGTCATCGTTAACTATCGAACACCCGGTCTAACGATTGACTGCTTGCACTCTTTAGCCAGCGAAGTGCGATCGCTACCAGATACCCGTGTTGTAGTTACCGATAACGCTTCTGGCGATGGATCAGTCGAACAAATTAGCAGGGCGATTGAAACCGAGGGTTGGGGTGACTGGGTGTCCTTCATGCCCCTTGAACGCAATGGCGGCTTTGCCTATGGCAACAACGCGGCAATCCGACCAGTGCTACAGTCAACAAATCCACCGGACTATGTTCTGTTGCTCAATCCAGACACAATTGTTCGCCCTAGAGCTTTAAAGGTACTGGTAGACTTTATGGACGAACACCCCGAAGTGGGGATTGCTGGCAGCCGCCTGGAAAATCCTGATAGTACACCGCAGCACTCAGCATTTCGCTTCCACTCAGTACAGAGCGAACTGGATTACGGCTTGCGGATTGGCGCAGTATCGAAGCTACTGGCAAGGTGGTGGATTGCGCCTCCCATTTCTGAAGAACCCTGTCAAACCGATTGGGTAGCTGGGGCAAGCATGATCGTCCGTCGAGAGGTATTTGAGGCGGCTGGCTTGATGGATGAAGAGTATTTCATGTATTACGAAGAAATGGACTTTTGTCTGCAAGCCAATAGAGCTGGCTGGAGCTGCTGGTATGTCCCTGAAAGTCGCGTTGTACACTTAGTTGGGCAAAGTTCGGGAGTGACCGATACCAAGCGTAAACCTAAGCGCCTACCCCAGTACTGGTTTGATTCGAGGCGACGGTACTTTCTCAAAAATCATGGTTGGTTGTACGCTGCCCTCGCTGATGCTTCTTGGGCTTCTGGGTTTGCTTTGTGGAGATTGCGTCGGGGAGTTCAAGGCAAGCCAGATTCCGATCCACCCCAAGCTTTGAGTGATTTCCTCCGCAATAGTGTGTTCTTTAAAGGAGGTTTATCAAGCCCTTCCAACTGTCCGTGACCGAGTTAGGATTGGCAAAGATCGAAATCGTTCTTCTAGAAAACACAGACTAATCGCCACAGAGGGAGATTATGGTCACGCAGCCTGACCTCATATCAAGTGCGAACGAACCCGAAACTAAAGCTTTAGGGTTATGGGAACAGATTAAAGAAGACTGGATTGCTCACGGACGTGACTGGACTAAACCGGGATTTCGAGCTGTCGCCGTTCAACGCTTTGGGGTGTGGAGAATGAAGCTTGAACCGAAGATACTTCGCGCTCCTTTCAGCATTCTCTACCGTGCGTTGTTTCGCAAGATCCGAAACACTTATGGAATTGAACTGCCTTACACGGTTCAGCTCGGTCGCCGCGTGATTATCGAACATCAGAATGCGATCGTTATCCACGGAGATTGTTCGATTGGTGACGATTGTATCATTCGCCAAGGGGTGACGATGGGAAATCGTTACCTGGATCATCCCTTCGATGCACCGAAATTGGGTGATCGCGTTAACGTCGGAGCTGGTGCAAAAATCTTTGGCAATGTCATCATTGGAGATGATGTGAATATCGGTGCGAACGCTGTAGTTTTATCGGACATTCCCTCAGGGAAAACAGCAGTTGGCATCCCCGCAAAAATTCTCAACAACTCAAATTCCGGAGACAATGCTTGAATCAGTGACGGTTCCACTTATTTCTGCCACAGAGCCGGATTGGAGTCGTGAAGAATGTAGCCGATGGTGGGAACCTAGCCGCCAACTGCTTAAGTCTATCCGCGAGTATCAAAAGTGGAAGGCATACGGTGGAATTATCGGGCGTTTTTTTAGTGCTTGGAACGTGATACAGCACCGATTCTGGAGCGTGGTAACGGCAGCCGACATCCCATTAAACTGCCAGATTGAAGGGGGATTACTCCTAACTCATCCTAATGGTGTTGTAATTCACCCGGATGCAACTATTGGACCCAATTGCTTGATTTTGCAACAGGTCACAATTGTTGAGGGAGTAAAAATCGGCGGTCATGTTGATATTGGTGCTGGAGCCAAAATTATTCGTGCGGTAACTATTGGGCATCATGCAAAAATTGGTGCCAATGCTGTAGTTGTTTGTGATGTGCCAGAGGGAGCAACAGCCGTTGGGATACCCGCGAAAATTGTCAAGTTAAAAAAGTTAGAAGAAAAAATCAAATAGAAAACTGAAGTTATAAGTCTTGGCTATTTGTCAGCGGGAATTGACAGCTCATTGATAAGTTTCTTAACGCAGCTTATTTTTAACTCGTTCAAAATAATCCTACTCATATCTTTAGCTAGGATAGAATTGTAAAAATAATGGAAAGGTAGGTTATAGTGAATTCAATTAAAGTCGGTTTTTTATCTAGTCAAAACTCTTTAGACAAAAATAGTTTTTCTGGTATTTTATATTATATGCGAAAGGCTTTAATAGCAAGGAAAATAAAAGTTATTGATTTAGGAGAGCCTAGAAAACCTTCACGTTTGAGAGACTTTTATTACCGTGTCTTGAAAAGCGGTAATCCCCCCCAAGTGGGTTCTAATCGTTACATTGCTGAGTCTACAAAATTTGCCTCAAAGATAAAACAGCAACTGAGCCAAATTCCCTGTGACGTAATTTTTGCTCCGGTTGCCAAAAGGGAGATAAGTTTTATTGAAACAAACATCCCTATTGTTAGTTTATCAGATACAACTTTTAGTTTATTTGAGAAGAATTATCAAATAAATCTCGACAAAGAAGAAAGAGAATGGGAATCTAAACAAGAATCCATAGCAATATCGAAAGCAAGCAAATTAGTATATTCTTCAGAATGGGCAGCTAATTCAGCTATTTCTGACTA
>DATNQT010000032.1:0-5158 GCA_036703885.1 Candidatus Sericytochromatia bacterium | reverse complement strand
CACTCCTGCAATGGTCTCTAACTTTTCTTGCGCCTGTAGCAATAACTCTTCTCGGTGCGCCAATACCAATACACCCATCCCCTTTTCGGCAAACTTGCGAGCGAGGTGTGCAAACAAAACTGTCTTTCCGCCACCAGTTGGCAATTGCAACATTACGCGGAGATTACTTTGCCAACTGTCTAATATTTTTTGAATCAGTTCCGTCTGGTAATTTCTGAGATTGTAAGTAGTCTGGGATTGAGTGAGCATAAGTTTCTCTAAGTAACGGTACAACCCAATTAGCGAAATTCCTGTAATTAAGCAATAGCAAAGGTTTCAGTCTCTAAAATTGGTTTTCACCCAATCGCATTCCGAACTTCTTCAGCCAAGTCTCGATTCTTGGCTTCAATCCGAGTGAGCGGCGCTCGACTTTGCTGTGCAGAGTTTTCGGCAACTATTTTCTGCGTCGGCACCGAGCGGATTTTTTAAGATTGGCCAACCAGTAACCGCCGAGCACCCAGGAAAATTTAGCATCCAGATTACCTATTTTTCCCATCTGGACTCCTATAACTGCGAAAGCTTCATCAGAATTGGGGCATATCCTAACCCAGGGCTTAAAACTGCTACGGCTGTTCTGGCTGAGGCTGAGCTACTAACGCAAGTTAGTAGCGCTTTAAATACAGTTTGCTCACTCGCCGTCAACGCTTCCCAAACTTTTTTTCGGTTAGCTAAACCTTTGTCGCTAGTTTCCCTGAGACATTTTTTCACGGCATCGGTAACTAGGGGGTCTGATTGTGAGATCGCGAACCGCATCAGGTTAACGAGTTCTAGTTCCTCTTCGTTGAGATTTGAGTCTGCAGCAGACTCTGAAACTAAGTAACGCCCGTTAAGGTTGAATTGTTTTGTAGGTTTACCTCCAATAACTGTAATCTCGCAGTCAAGCTCAATCCGGCTCCGGCCCATCGCTCCACACCTTAACTACGGTGGCCTGCTCGTCTATATATTCTTGAGCTCCGGGATACTGGGCTGAAACCTTTACTCGATCGCCGGACTTCCAATTCACCCTCGGGGCGAGCGGTGGCGCTGTTGGTTCGGCTGGTTCGCCTGTCACTTCCAGGGGGGCGATCGGATTGTTGGTAATTTGAGCCGACGGTTCGATGATTGATCGAGGTAGTGACGCAGAGGTAGTGACACCTTCTAATCCTTGCTCTGAAAAGGATTCGCTGGTTTTGGAACAGGTGTCACTACCTCTGTTCTCTAAACTTTCCCCAGATTTAGAATTGTTAGTTTCGTCTGCTTCAACAACATCGTTAGTATTTTGGGAAAAGTTTGATGAAAAAGTAGTTACAGGTAGTGACAATTGTTCTGAAATTGTTGCAGAGACTGGGTTTAAGGGTGTCACCACCTCTGTAACTACCCCGTCACCACCTGTCACTACCTTCTCCCAATACCATTGCGGCTTCCCATCAATTCGTTTTTGGAGGGGAGCTTTTTTCCAACCATTGCGACGCAGGATACTGCCTACGCGCATTTGTTCTGCTTTCCCTTGATGCTGCAATTCTATTGCAATGGCTTTATTTAAGAGTTCGCTGATAGTACAGATGGATTTGGTTTGTAGGTAGCTCAGGATATCCGCTTCCCACGCATCGCTGGATTGCCAGCCTTGGTTGGCTTGTGTAAGTAAAGCGTCTTCCTCGGGGGTCAACCACCATTGCTCACCGGCGCGGTAAAGTTGGACAGCGGCCGCCCAAATCCGATCGCGCTCTTTTCCCAGCATTTGGATGGGGATTTTTTGCTTAACGGGAATCACCCAGTAACGTCGCTCGCCCGTGGGGTCATGTAAAAATTCTTGACCGTTGGTTGAGCCTACAAAAATCGATGTTCGGGGGAAGTCTTCAATAGCTCTGCCATATGGTCGTCGCAAGCTATCGATACGAGATGACAAAAATGCTTTGAGTTGCTCAACTTCCTTTCGCCTGTAAGCAGTCTCGAACTCAGAAAACTCCAGCATCCAGTAGCGTCGGAGTTTGAGTTTTTCATCTTTTTCGTTGGCATCGTTGAGGTTGTCGGTGAACCAAGCTTTGCTTGTGAGTATTTCCCAAAATGTTGATTTTAGGAAGCCTTGGTCGCCTTGGAGGATGCAGAGTGTATCAACCTTGCAGCCAGGCTCAAAAACCCTTGCTACAGCAGCAATTAGGGTGCGTTTAAGCAGTGTCGCGTGTAACGGGTTATCTGTGCCGAAGTATCGCAGAGCAAGGCTGTCTAGGTTGATTGGCTCGACATCTGCGACAGAGGTCAAATAGTCTCGAACTGGGGAGTAAGTATTTCTCTCTGCTGTCGCGATCACCAAATCCGAAGCTTTTTCCTTGTCAATATCTGTATCCAATTCCCGCGCTACCCGGATGTAGATTCGATCGAGCTTGCACGTCTCCCCGTCCATTTCTACCTGCTGAGTCATCTCGTTAAACCGTAGGCGCTCTCCCCACTGAGTCTCGATCAGATTTAGCAGTTGTTTGGTTTTAGACTTGGCCGGCGAGTTGTCGCCACCTGACTCCTGGTCAAAGCTTCGTTTAAGTGAATCAACTGCACCCTTTTTTTTGCTAGCCGCCCACTCCTGTCGTATCCTTTTGAGCCAATTTTTGTAGCTCTCCACGTTTTTGAAGTTTTCCCAGTTTTCGCCTTTATTAAAAATCAAGTCATCAATACCCTTGCCTAATTCCAGTTCCCACGTCGGAACGGTAATCACGCAACCAGCCCGCGACAAAGCAGCGCCGAAACCAATTAAAGCGTCCTTGACATCAGGCTTCTCAATGATGTCTGCATCATAGAACGGCTCAACCGGGCGACCCTTGACCGCAAATTTTTTCAAGATCGGAACAAGGTCGCCTCCACGCCCGATCGTCGCCATGTCTACGCCATTGATCGAAATCCCGATAATTCCTTGAGCCAATAACGAGGCCGCCTTCTTTACTCCCTCAGCAGGCGAGATTGGTAGTTGTGGATTGTCCAGCACCCACCACCAAAACTCATTTGTTACCTCAAGCGAGTCTTGATAAATGGTCGCCCCTTCAGGTAGCGCCATCCCGTAACGCTGAGCAACTTTCCGCCATACCCAACACGGAACTCTCAAACAGGCAGCGTCGATCGCGTGTTTCTGGCTTAGGTATTTAGCAAGGTTCCCATTCGGAAATGCAAATTTTTTGTCCGGCTTGAATTGCCCGATGCCTGTATCCAAGCCTGTCTCTGGGTCAATACCTGTGAACAGCCAGCCAGGCGAACCTTTATACCCTTGCCAGCCCAGGAACTCAGCTATCTGGTGAGGACACTCCACCGATCGGATGCTCAGACGTGCCAAATCTTCAGGGATGGCACTGGCTGCAAATTCTTCAATATGTGCTGCGGTGAGTGAGCGGGCGATTGGGCGTTTCCTTTTCTCTTCCCGATCGGCTGCAAGCAATTCTTGCGCTTCACTGGGTGGGAGGATAGCATTCTGGATTTCTTCCCTGCTACAGCCACCCCCGTAGCAAGTACCCCCACCGCCGTCTTTGTCAAGGGCGAATTCGGGGTCTTGGCAGACTGGGCAGTAGAATTTTTTCCCTTTTGATGGAGTCAGCCGTTCTTTATAGTCGTGGATATTGAATGGCATCAGACCGCACCCCCGATTGCTTCAAAGGTAGGTGCAGAAACTTGATTAAACTTGGTCAAGTCTTGACTAAAATTGCCAAAGTTGTGTAAAATTGTGTACATAGCGGGTGAGTCTCCGTAGGTTGACCCGCTGCACTATGTTTTAGAGAGGCTGCAAACAGTTCGCTTTCTGTTTGTAGTTGTCAACTAAGGGTTGACAGACTAAGTTATAATAAAGTTATAATTTTTGTTTTTTTGTTTTTTTGTTTTTTTGTTTGCTGTGCCTCTCCAAAGGTGCAGCGTTTTTTTTAACTTAAAGCGAGTGGAAATAATGCTTGCAAGCTTTACAATGCAACAACTCCAGCATCTTGAAGATGCTTTTATAAGTTTTTGATATACGTTGTAACAGCTTTTTTTGTGAACTTGGAACTCGACATTTCAAGAAGCTCTGCCTTGCTGGTTATCAGTTGATACTCAGCTTCGGTTACATACATTGTTACGCTTCGTCTTTGCTGGTTCCAATTCTGTGACATCATTTCGTCCCTCGCCGCTTCAGTTATCAGTAATGTACCGTAGATTTCAATTTCGCACAAGCTTTTTTGCGTATAGCGCTATTTGAGAGCGATATTGTATATTTTGCGCTGCGAGACACCTTGCTGCTCCGATCACCCAGCCTTAAAAAAGAACTTTTAAAAGTTCTTGGCAAAAACAGTCTGGCGGTGGTAAGGCGTGAAATTAAATATCAGCGAGGGAGTAGGTTGATTTTTAGTTTGCATTAGTAGCCAAACGCACCTTTGCCAGCAAAAAGAATTGCTACAATCGGGGACGAAAGTACGTTATGCACAGGATAGAGAACAGATTTTGACACTTTACCACTTTGCGCAAAAACTTATTTTTTACGCAACAAAAGGGAGGGTGCAAACTATTAAAAGTCGATCGCTCCTAAATCCCCCAAACTTGATCGGCAGCCACTTCAGTTTTGCCCGCCGCCGTTGCCACGGTTGCGGAGCTGGTTGTTGAGGTATTGCCAGATGTCGCGAATTTCTGTCTGAATGATTCGCATTTGCTCCCTCCATTCGTTTTGCTGCTGCTGGAGTAGCCTCAGCGCTTCTTGATGGTTCTGGATTGCTGAAACCATGCGATCTACCCGCTCTACTAAACGATCGAGTAGTTCGGTGCTTGCCTGCTGCTGCACCACAATGTTGTCAACGCGCTCTGTCAGTCGGTCAATGGCTGCGGTGTTGGCGCTGGTTTGAACTTCCAGCCGCCCGATCGCCGAGCGTGTTTGCCTGTTGCTGCACCGCAATCCGGTCAACACGATCAGTCAGTCGGTCAATGGCAGCCGTATTTGCCTGTTGCTGAACGGCGGTGGCGGCAAGGATTGCTTCTATTCGGTCTAGCCGATCATTGGAACTATTCATTTTACGGATGGCGTAATGGAGGTTGAGGAATAGCCGCGGATATGGTTTGGATTTGTATCGTGACGTTTTTTATTGCTAGACATCTGATAGATATTCGCTAGACATTAACTAGCACCTTTACTTGCCTTACCCGG
>DATNQT010000031.1:0-6991 GCA_036703885.1 Candidatus Sericytochromatia bacterium | reverse complement strand
GTCGATATCCGAGAGTGGCTAAGACCACCGAGGTCTGATTGCGGAGTTGAGCCGGAGTGATTGTATCAAAATCAACGAGTTTCAGCTGGAAGGGGAGTTGATTAAGCTTGAAGATTTGTTTGTCAAGATTGTCGTTTTCTTCCTGAGTTTCCTCCATCATCACGGTAATAGAACCGGGCCAAAGCTCGATGAATTTGAGTATTGCTTCCATAAACTTGCGCGTCAACAAAACTTCACCGTTTGGCAATTTCTTGGCTTTGAGAGTTTGTAGTATGGTCAAGTTATTTAAGTTGTTCGCTTGAATAACAGACCTATTAACTACTTCGGATTGCCGACGAGCTTGCGGAAACATCGAACTTATACCTTTAAAAGCTAACCGGGTTAAACCTTTATCCTGTTTATTCGTGAGATAAGGTAATTGCATCAGTTGAGTTCCAAAATGAAGTTTTGCGGTCTGTTAAGGCGAATCACCGAACTACTGAAAGTAAAAAGTTTGGAGATTTATTATTACTGCCTTCGTGGAGGTAGCTGTGTCTATAAAAGGATTTATATGGAGCGTTATAAAAGTTCATCTAGAATTCCTTATTCACAAATCCTGCTGATAGTTTCTTGTGAGTGCAGCAGATGTAAGGTGGTGCTATGGAACCTGGTATTCTTTGAAGTTAAATGCATCCTTAGTTATTATAATAATCGTCTATACTAAGACTGAAATAGGTGAAGAATGTGTAAAGCTGGATGAAGATTTAGCGATCGCTACTCTAAAATCCCTGTCTGTCACAAACTGTAGAGGATGTAAACGTCCAACTCCCTCAGGAGTTTCTTTCTTCCATCAACAAAATGATTCCCTGTCGCATCTTCTCAACAATTAGGGGCGTACAGATCACTCGGCAACGAATAGTTCGACCACGGCGGTTAACCGACTCTAACTCGACTTCTTGATAATCTGATGTTCCACTCTGACAGGCGCGGATGGGTATTCTAAGATCCTCAATTGGCAAACCAATATCCAGGTCAAAGAAAAAGTACCCCTGAACCTCTTCAACTCGCAACCCCCACAACTCCTCTGCTCTATTGTTCCAAAGTTGAACGCTCAAGCGGCTATCTAAAATGACCATCCCTAGTCGTAGGCTGGTGAGAATTGCCTCCGTGAAAGCGTTGACGCGGTTAAGTTGAAAGGTGCGATCGCGCAATTCATCGTTAGTCGCCTGTAGCTCTTCGTTAGAAGACTGGAGTTCTTCATTCATCGTCTCCAGTTCTTCGTTAGTACTTTGCAGCTCCTCGTTGGTGGTTTCCAGTTCTTCGTTAGTACTTTGCAGTTCCTCGTTGGTGGTTTCCAGCTCTTCGTTAGTACTTTGCAGTTCCTCGTAAGCAGTTTCCAGTTCCTGGGTGGAGCGGTGGAGTTCCCGTTGTAAGTAGTTGTAGCGCGTCACATCATGGAAGACCACCATCACGCCCAAAAATTCGGCGCTGGTATCCATTAAGGGAATCACATCAATGTCCAGGTATATGAGATTCTTGCCTGCAACGGGTAGCTCCACATCAGCAATCTGAACCGAACGGCGTTCGGCATAAGCCTGTTGGATGCGCGATCGCAACTCTGCTGGTCGATAAGATAGTTCCAAGTCTTGTAAAGGGCGACCTAAATCATTGCTACTTAGATTAAATAGAAGTCGTGCCTGTCGGTTTGCCAGCGCTAGGTTACCGTGGATATCTATATTGATCTGGGCGATTGGTAGAGAATCGAAGGCTTCATCCCGTAAACGCATATTCTCCACCAGATGGTTGCCAGCCTCAGTGTTACCAGATTCTGCGATGATCAACAAGCGATCGCGCAGTGTCACTTTCGGCACTTTAGAAAAAATCCGATACTTGAGCTGTACGGGGTTGAAGAGGTTGACATGAGTAAGCAGCATCTCTGCTTTACCCACGAACAGAAACCCCGTGTCCTTGAGAGCAAAGTGAAAGCGGACGAGGATACGCGCCTGAGTTTCCGCATTGAAATACATCAGAGTGTTGCGGCATAGCAACAGATCCAAACGGGAAATAGGAGCATCCTGAACCAAGTCGTGACGACCGAAAATCACGCAGCGTCGCAAGTCATTGCGGAAGGTATAGTGAGTTCTTGAGGGTTCAAAATATTGTTCTCGCAAAGTGTCGGGCACATCTCGCAGCTCTTTATCCGAATAAGAGGCTAGGCGACCCCGATTAAGGGCATCCTCATCTAAATCTGTAGCGTAGATTTTCACCCGCGCTCGGAATGCCTCTGCTCCTAAAGCTTCTGCTAAAACGATCGCCAGAGTATAGGCTTCTTCGCCGGAAGCGCAGCCAGCACTCCAAACTCGGATCGGCTCGTTTTCCGTCTTATTGGCAAGAATCCGAGGAACGATCTCTTCCGTTAGGCAGTTCCAGGCAGTGGCATCCCGAAAAAAAGTAGTGACGTTAAGTAACAGTGCATCGAACAGATGACTTAGTTCAATTGAGTTGACCTCTAGGTAGTCTAGGTATTCGCTGAATGAATCAACTCCCACTTTTGCCATGCGCTTTCTCATCAGGCGCATCAAACTAGGACGTTTATAGCCTGTGAAATCAAATCCACGCACCCGTTTGAGATAGTTGAGTAACGCCTCAAAGTCTGAATCTTGTGGAACTTCAGTCATGGCATATTTCCTCTAATCTCACCATGTATTACTAAATCAGCGCTCCCCACAGTACGTCTAGACAATGGCAGTATCTTCTTCTAACGGGGGAACCACTGCTTGGTTTCCTTTAATCTTTTTTTAAACCTATAATTTCTTCCCATCGCCAGCCAGATGATTTGAAAACTAAATTATTAGCTTTTTTACATCTACATTATTTGAAAAAATTATAATTTTCAAACAATATTTATAAGCTATGTAAAAAATATTATGGTTTCATGTAGGTTAATAAACCCCTTGTCTTTTATCAACTAATATCCTTATTTAATTATAATTTATTTGGCAATTTTTGTAAGATTTAAGGAATTTTGTATAGAACATTATATATCTCAAGTTAAGAATATGCAGTTAAACTTTTTTTTGTTTTGATAGAGATATAAATATATTAGAAACCACGGCTATAAAATTAGTACAAGATTTTCTCAAAGCGATGCTGGAAGTACGACTATTGTGTTCGTCTCAGTTAAGTGAGACACACAAGACTGCTACTTCTAGACTCATGAGGGAATAGTAATGGTTGGACATGGGATTATTGTTGTTGGAGCTTCCGCTGGAGGCGTAGAAGCATTAACTAAACTGGTAGCGGGTTTGCCACCGGACTTACCAGCAGCGCTTTTCGTCGTTCTTCATATTTCGCGCCAAGGCACAAGCGTTCTGCCAAGCATCCTGACTCGCGCTGGTTCGCTTAAAGCCATCCATCCTACAGATGGTACACCAATCCAACATGGACAAATCTATGTAGCACCGCCGGAGCGCCATTTACTGGTCAAACGAGGATACGTCCATCTGGCGCGAGGACCGCAGGAGAACAGGCATCGACCAGCAATTGACCCTTTATTTCGCACGGCAGCGCGAGTCTATGGACCCCAGGTGGTAGGTGTGATCCTGTCAGGGACTCTGGACGATGGAACGGCGGGTCTGGTGGCTGTGAAGATGCGGGGGGGCGTGGCGGTTGTCCAAGATCCCGATGAAGCCCTCTTCTGCGGTATGCCACGTAGCGCTATCAAGAATGTAGAGATTAACTATGTCTTGCCAGTAGCTGATATTGCAGCAGTTTTGGTGCGTTTAGCTTACGAACCCATTAAAGAGGAAGGAGTAAATCCCGTGTCCAGTGAGATGGAGATAGAGTCTGACATGGCGGAACTAGAGCAATCGGCTACTCACAATGATGAACGCCCTGGAACGCCATCTGCCTTCGCCTGTCCAGAATGTGGCGGGGTTTTATGGGAAATCAAGGAGAGGGAAAGTAATTTGCTTCGGTTTCGGTGTCGTGTGGGTCACGCCTACACGGCAGAAAGTTTGTTGGCAGACCAATCTGAGGCACTGGACGATGCGCTATGGAGTGCGCTCAGGGCACTAAAGGAGAGTGCGGCTCTGGCGCGTCGGATGGCTCAACGGGCACGCGATCGCAACCAAAACGTTTCAGCAGAACGCTATGAGAATCAGGTGCAGGAAGCGGAACAGCGTGCTGAAGTTATCCGACAAGTACTCTTAAATGGCACGAACAAAGGCGACGAGCAAGCTCCTCCTAAAGAAGCTTAATTTGAGTTTTTTCCTTTTGATAAGGAGACTCTGGATAAAACTTTAAAATATCTTCAGTTTCTTGAGGTAGTAACTGTAAGGTTAAGTTGATTATTTGGGAAACATTTTCACTTCAAGTCTATCAACGTCTCAGAACTAAATTGTTTTATTCAGAGCTAAATGTTAAGATAAACTCATGAAAAGCAACCCTATAGTATTATTTAATAGAAAAAGCTTCCGTAGTAGCCAACTGCTGCAAAGGAGCTACATAGTAACTATCTTCACTCGTGTAAATTTCTACTTGAGTCTCTGGTTCTGCTTCAAATAGTAGACGCTGTCCTGGAAAGATAACTCGCTCAAAAGCCACTTTGGGAATAGTTACAATTCGGATGACTTGAAGATGGCTGCTGACATTAATATGTAAACAGAGTAGTTGGTGATCGCATTCAGAAGCCAAAGAGTCTTTAGCGCTAGCAAGTATTGAAGTCATAGTCCACAGGGATAAAGCCGAAGAAAGAACCTGGGAGATATCTAAGCACAAACTAGATAAAAATGAGGCAATAAAAACACGTAATGCTTTCGATTTTTGCCCTTACTCATGTGCCCATCCTCCCAGGTATCGCTTGGGTGTTAGGTTGGTCATTAAAATAAAATAATATCCATTTCTGTTTCCCCAGTCCTTCTGCCTAAGGACTAAACCAATATTAACTTTGCCTGTAACTCTCTATACAACCTTGTTTGCCTGAGGAGCAAAGATGTTAAAGAACAAAAATTTATTAACCTCCTGTTTGCGGTAGGGGCGACGTATGCGTCGCCTCTACAGAGATGTCTGAATGGGAGCAACTTATTTAATTCACGTTCCTAAGAAGAATAAAAGATGCCAAGATGTAAAGAAGAAAAACTGTTGTTTAATTACACCTAGCTCCATAAATCCCTCTATTGGATAGTGTAAGAAGCAGAAAAGTTCTTTAACGTTTAGCTCGACAAGATGAGAGTTGAAGGTTTGACATGAACGTAGAGATGTTTGCCCGACAGATACAGGCGATCCACGGACGTTTACATGAGATGTACCAAGCTACGGATTGCGACGTAGAGTTGCAACCCCATTTACTACTGCCAACAGCCTTCAAAGAACTCGGTACTGCCTCAGAAGAACTACAGGTAGCCGCAGAGGAACTGTTTGAGCAGACAGAAACATTAGTGGCGACGCGAGCACAGGTAGAAGCAGAACGGCAGCGCTACCGAGATCTCTTCGAGTCCATGCCAAATGCTTATTTGGTAACCGATCTAGATGGGAAAATTCAGGAAGCCAACCGTGCTGCTGCCCTACTACTCAACGTCCAAGCGTCGTTCTTGATAGATAAACTATTAATCAATTTCATTCCTCCACAAGCGCGTCGGGCATTTCGATCCAAACTAGCCCATCTACAGTTGTCTGAGTGGGTAAAAGAGTTTTCAGTAGCGCTACAGCCCCGTAATAGTGAACTCATAGAGGCAGCTATAACTGTAGCCCCTGTCCGCGACTCTCAAGGGAACCTGGCTACCTTGCGCTGGATAGTGCGCGATATCACTGAAACCCAAAGAGTTCTTCGGTCGTTAGACAGCCCAGACTATGACCTTAGCCTAGCTCGACCTTTACATTTTTATTCCAAAGGAGAGGTTATCCCTTTAGAACCTCAAATGATTTGGCTAGTTTGTCAGGGTTGGGTGAAGCTAAGTACACTCAGCGAACGTGGCGAAGAGGTACTTTTGGGATTAGTAGGACGACAAATGCCTTTCGGCTCTGGTATGACTTCCTTACCAACTTATCAGGCGATCGCTCTTTCTGAGGAAGTTCAGCTAGTTTCTATTCCTATGACAGAAATTTACAAAACTGTGCGTTTGAGTCAATCTTTTCTACCTAAAATTACTCAGCGACTACGACAAACAGAAGCCCTTTTAGCCATTTCTGGAAAGCGACAAGTAAAAGAGCGCTTGCACTATTTCTTGCAGTTTTTGAAACAGGAAATTGGTCAACCTATGTCACAGGGCATTCGTTTGAGCGTTCGCCTAACTCATCAAGATCTTGCCGATGCTTGCTGTACTACTAGAGTAACCATCACTCGCCTAGTGGGCAAGTTACAGCAACAAGGAAAGATTGCATTTGACTCCAAGCACCACATGATTTTGAAAGATTGAAGCAAATATAGCAAAGTGCTGAGTGCTGAGTGCTGAGTAAAAACGCAACTCTTTTCCTAACAAATTTGCCGTTGATAGCGAGGGCGTGCTGGTGTACCCCAGCATACTTGCTGGGTTGGGATATTGCTGAAGACGCTGCTTCTAGCACCAATTACAGCATTAGCTCCAATTTTGATGCCGGGAGCGATGAAGCAATCTGTGGCAATCCACACACCATTACCAATGGCAATCGGAGCAGTTATTAAAGCAAAGGCTGAGTCTTGAATATCATGGCTACCCGTGCAGAGGTAGCATTCTTGAGAAATCACGCAATGACATCCAATACAAATTGATTCAAGGCTGTAAAAAACGACATCATCACCAATCCAACTGTAGTCACCAATTTCTACTTTCCAGGGATAGGTAAAGCGGGCAGTCGGTCGGATGATAACACCTGTACCAATTTGGGCACCAAATAATCGCAAGAGCCATCGACGGAAGCCATTGAAAGTATGAGGACTTAGAGGAAAAGCGATCGCCTGTACCAACCACCAAAGCAAGACAAACCACCCAGGACGCCCTCGGTCGTACTTGGATTGGTCGTACTGCCGTAAATC
>DATNQT010000030.1:0-4458 GCA_036703885.1 Candidatus Sericytochromatia bacterium | reverse complement strand
TTTTAGCTCACAACAAAGGGGAAGTTGCAAATCATCCATGTTGCCTCTGGGGAAATCTTGCGACAATCACGTCCCTCTCACCATTTGAGTGGACAAGGCACTCCCCAAGCGGCTTGATGGCGCTTGATGTTGGCTGGTTCGTAATTAAGCGCCAGGTTGTTAAGTCTTTGCTTTCAAGCAAGGAAAAGGCTTTCCAAGCCGGCAGGAGCTTTATCTACATTCGTCATTGTAAGACAAATCTCCAAGAAACTAAAAAAATGTTTAAGAATTGAAAATTTAGTTGATGTGTATGCTCAGACTTAATTTTAAAACTTTACGAGGGCTGTTACCCTTAAGATTGCTGAGAGAATGTGTGAAGCAATCGACACAATATAGGGCTTTGAAAGATGTGCTAGCAGTAGACTGAGAATAAAGGGCTATTCCCATCGAATTGGGGAGTGGAGAGCGAGGCAATGGGTATCGCTACGATTAACCCAGCAACTGGGGAAACGATTAAAACATTTGAGCCGCTTGACGGCGAGTCAATTGAAGTCAAGCTAGCACTGTCACAACAGACGTTTGAGAAATACCGGAAAATACCAATAGCTCAGAGAGCGCAATGGCTGATCGCAGCAGCTGAAATTCTAGATCGTGATAAGGTCAGCTTTGGCAAGCTTATGACCACAGAGATGGGTAAGACCATTCAAAGTGCGATCGCAGAAGTAGAAAAGTGTGCCTTAGTTTGCCGCTTCTACGCCGAACACGCGGCTGAGTTTCTGGCTGACGTAAGTGCCTCCACTGACGCCAGCAAGAGCTTTGTGCATTACCAACCCTTGGGGGTAATTCTAGCCGTAATGCCTTGGAATTTTCCCTTCTGGCAGGTATTTCGCTTTGCAGCACCCGCGCTGATGGCGGGAAATGTGGGTTTGCTGAAACACGCTTCCAACGTACCGCAATGCGCTTTAGCGATCGAGGCGATTTTTAGGGAAGCGGGATTTCCTGAAGGGGCTTTTCAAACCTTACTAGTTGGTGCTGATCGAGTTGAAGCAATCATTAACGATCCGCGAGTAAAAGCAGCAACCTTAACGGGAAGTGAAGCAGCGGGTGTGGCACTGGCATCGGCAGCAGGTAAGCAACTTAAGAAAACCGTCTTAGAACTGGGAGGCAGCGATCCCTTTATTGTCCTGGAAAGTGCCGATATAGAGACAGCCGTTTCAACAGCGGTGACAGCGCGGATGCTGAATAACGGTCAATCCTGCATTGCCGCGAAACGGTTTATCGTGGCAGATGCTATTGCCGATGAATTTGAGCGACGCTTTGTGGAAAAATTCCAAGCGCTGAAAATCGGTGACCCAATGGATGAGAACACGAATGTTGGTCCCTTGGCAACTCCCGGCATTCTCAAGGACTTAGACGAACTTGTTCAAGCTTGTATTGAGAAAGGCTCAAAAGTTCTTACAGGAGGAAAGCCTTTAAGCGATCGCCCCGGTAACTTCTATCTGCCCACAATTTTGGCAGACTTTCCACCAGGAACACCTGCGGACGAAGAGGAATTTTTTGGTCCCGTGGCACTTCTATTCCGAGTCCCGGACATTGACGCCGCGATAAAGCTTGCCAATGCAACACCTTTTGGCTTGGGTGCGAGTGCTTGGACAACCGATGAAGAGCAAGTACAGCGACTGATTGATGAACTCGAAGCCGGTGCAGTCTTCATCAACGGCTTAGTCAAATCCGATCCCCGCCTACCGTTTGGTGGAATCAAACGTTCTGGATATGGCAGAGAATTGGGCATTCAAGGCATCCATGAATTTGTCAACATCAAAACGGTCTGGGTTAAGTAATTGGGGTTTTGCAAGGAATGGGGAGTAGAGAAGTCTAGCCGGGTTAAGGTGGTAGGTTTTAGGTTTTAGGTGGTAGGGTGAGCGGCGTGTCTTGGAGTTAGAATTTCCCCGGAATTCTCATCTTTACTCTCGTCTTCGTCATAGATTTATCCCCTAAAACCTACTACCTACGACCTAACACCTTGATAGGGAGTAGGGAAGTCTCCCCAGATCAATAAATCGAGGGTTCCAATGAAGAGGAGCTTACAACAGTCGTTGAGAATGGGATATGGTACTCCTCCCTCCCTTTTTCCAATCATCGCGTTACGCTCAAAGGGACTAGAGTTCAAAAGCTTCCTAGTCTATAAGCAACTGTGACTATCAAAACAAATAAATAAGTATTGAGGAAAACTGAGATGGGTGAAATGAATACAGCTGAATTGTTGGTGCGTTGCCTGGAAAACGAAGGAGTAGAGTACGTTTTTGGACTACCAGGGGAAGAAAATCTGCACGTCCTAGAAGCCCTTAGGCATTCATCAATTCAGTTCATTACAACCCGCCACGAACAGGGGGCTGCCTTCATGGCAGACCTTTATGGACGACTGACAGGCAAGGCTGGAGTCTGCCTTTCCACACTGGGTCCAGGTGCGACTAACTTAATGACGGGTGTTGCCGATGCTAACTTGGATGGTGCACCGTTGGTAGCAATTACAGGTCAAGTCGGAACCGACCGAATGCACATTGAATCCCATCAGTATTTAGATTTGGTTGCAATGTTTGCGCCTGTTACTAAGTGGAATGCTCAAATTGTTCGTCCTAGCAATACAGCCGAAATTGTTCGTAAAGCCTTTAAAATTGCTCAGAGCGAAAAACCAGGGGCAGTTCACATCGACCTGCCAGAAAATATCGCTGCGATGCCAGTAACAAGCCAACCGCTGAACAAGGATGAACGGGAAAAAACTTTTGCTTCATTCCGCAGTTTAGGTAAAGCCGCTGTCGCTATTTCTAAGGCTAAAAATCCTTTGATTCTGGTAGGTAATGGAGCGATTCGTGCTAATGCAAGTGAAGCTTTGACAGAATTTGCCACTCGGATGAATATTCCGGTTGTGAATAGCTTCATGGGCAAAGGTGTCATTCCTTATACTCATCCTCTAGCCTTGTGGACGGTAGGACTACAACAGCGCGACCACATCAGCTGTGCCTTCGATGATGCGGATTTAATCATTGCTGTAGGTTATGACTTGATTGAATATTCTCCTAAGAAGTGGAATCCAGAAAATAAGATTTCAATTATTCATATTGGTTTAACCCCAGCAGAAGTTGATAGTAGCTATATTCCTTTGGTGGAAGTGGTGGGAGATATTTCTGATTCACTTGCTGAAATTATGAAGCAGGCGGATCGACAGGGTAAGCCTACACCATCTGCGGTTGAATTGCGATCGGCAATCAGAGAAGACTATGAATATTATGCTAATGATGATGGCTTTCCCATCAAGCCCCAAAAAATAATTTACGATCTGCGGCAAGTCATGGGACCAGAGGATATTGTCATCTCCGATGTTGGCGCTCACAAGATGTGGATAGCGCGTCATTATCATGGCGATCGCCCAAATACTTGTATCATCTCTAATGGCTTTGCCGCAATGGGCATTGCTATGCCAGGAGCACTTGCTGCCAAACTCGTCCATCCCCATCGTAAAGTCGTTGCAGTCACAGGCGATGGCGGGTTCATGATGAATTGCCAGGAATTAGAGACAGCGTTACGAGTAGGAACTCCTTTTGTAACGTTGATTTTCAATGATGGTGGATATGGCTTGATTGAGTGGAAACAACAAAATCACTTTGGCGTCGGTGAATCAGCTTTTGTCAAATTTGGCAACCCAGATTTTGTTAAATTTGCTGAAAGTATGGGGTTAAAAGGCTACCGCGTAAGTTCAGCTGCCGATTTAATCCCTACGCTGAAAATAGCACTAGAACAAGATGTGCCTTCGGTAATTGATTGTCCGGTAGACTATGGCGAAAACCTCCGCTTTACTCAAAAAGCAGGGGATTTGAGCTGCAAGATTTAATGGGTTGTCATTAATAAATTCCCCTGAGGCTAGAAGTCTGGGACTACACAAACAAAGTCCGCTTGCGCGGACTTTGTTTGTGTAGCTGCAATTTATAGCGGTTCTCACGCTTGATGGAGCTACAGCGGTTTTCACTTTGCTGCAATACGGTTTGACCTCTCCCCCAACCCTTCTCCTAAGAGGTTCGGGGGGCAAGACTGGAGGTTCTCCCTTCCCTTACAGGGAAGGGGGCGCGTGGGGTTAGGTTTTTTGATGTACTTGACGTAACTTAAAACCGCTATATATAGCAGCGAAAATTTTCGTGAATCGTTGCAATACACCTAGTAGTTTCTAATATCTCCATAGTCATGGATGGCAAACTCTATCTGTAAAAGCAAACGTTCTTTATCCGTTGGAGGAGCGCCTTTGTGGAAACAGTATGTGTCTTCTGCAAATCCAAGACCAGCTGATCCACAGATTGTCACAACATTCTCTGCGCCATAATAATCAACAATTTCTTGATCTGCTGTACTGGCACAGCGTACACCCAGAAGCTGATGTAAAAACTTCTTATTGTTGTGGCTTCCACGAATACAGACATGGGGACCACT
>DATNQT010000029.1:0-7774 GCA_036703885.1 Candidatus Sericytochromatia bacterium | reverse complement strand
CAACTGATTTCGTTGGTAACGGGTCGAGCCACTGAAACACCAGCCCCCAATCAGTTTATTGCTACAGAAGTTTCAAACCAAGTCTTTCGAGGAACATCTCAGCCTTATTTCAACCAAGTAGAAACGACGACGGCATATCAGTTAGAACGCTCACCGAGTTTATCAATTAAGGCTGACCAAGTTACGGCGGTGTACCTCTCACCTCAGGATGCCGATTACTTCAAAGCTTTAGAACGACCTGTAGCTCTCTATCACTATCGACTCAAGCTTTTGCCTGTAGAATCTTCAGCAGAACTAACCCAATAAAAAACCGTGGGATTGGAGTTCCACGGCGTTTGGCATGAGGAGTCATTAACTTCACTTCAGATTGTAGAAGTAAGTGACCCTTGAAAAGGTACTCGTAACGGTTTTGGTAACCGACTTCCCCTGACTAAACAAAAGTGTTGCTAGTTAGAGGAGTTGATCGAGTGAAAAATCTAAGCTTCTTTGTTGGCAGTTATTTTTTTGTCGTCCAAAATGACGTAAACATCATCAGAAGACCGCCTATAAAAATTGCGATCGCTAATCCCCCTGCAATCCCATTGAGTAACTCCATGTTTTCCATAAAATCTTCTTCAAGCCTTGGTGTAGTTATCGATTATCTTGGCTAAACCTGGTATCGCCTGCTCCACCTCACCCTTAGCTGATTTGCGGAGTTTGTTATATGAGCCTCGAATGATCGAGCTATCGCTTTTCTGGCTCCTTGCGTCGGTGATGCTCAACAGCGCCTCCGCCGCGCGTGAGCGGTTTTGGATAAAGTATTCCACCGGATCGCCCGACTGTTTCCCCTCACTCCAAATGGGATCGAGTGCCGCGAAAGATTCTGGCAGAAGCCGCTCGATAGCTCCATCAATATAATTGGGCTTAATCCCTTTGACAGCGGCGTAGGCAGCTTTCCAGCCGAGACCGCCAATCCCGCTCTTTGCAGCAACTTGCTCGTCTATCAACTTTACGCAGTCAGCCACGACCTGCGCCGTTTTATTGGGGTCATTAAGACCGTCGCTAAGTCCCATTTCGATTCTCCTTAATGTCAAAGCGCCTAATCTTTGGATACCGATTGTTTTCAGTAAAGAGTGACCTCTCACTGGATAAGTGTTACATTAAGCATCTTGATTTGACAGTAAACTCGCTCTTCAACGCCAAGATTAGAAGAAAACTGTTGATGTTAAACAGTGCTGATATCTTTTTCTTTTTCAGCTAGCAATTCTTCAATCTTAGCTATGTACTTATCCGTCAGTTTTTGAATTTTGTCCTGTATATCTCGTGCTTCATCCTCAGGAATTTCGCTATTTTTTTCCTGTTTGCGGACAGAGTCAACAGCGTCGCGACGGATATTACGGATAGAGACTTTTCCTTCCTCAGCAAACTTCGCCGCCATTTTTACAAATTCTTTGCGGCGATCGCTTGTCAGAGGTGGAATGTTCAACCGAATGAGCTGACCGTCGTTACTTGGAGTTAAACCTAGATCTGATAGGGAAATTGCTTTCTCAATCAAGTTTAGACTGGTCCTGTCGTAAGGTTGAATCATAATTGTACTGGCATCGGGTGTGTTAATACTTGCCAGAGACTTCAGCGGTGTTGGAGTACCGTAGTACTCAACCATCACCCGATCAAGTAGACTAGCATTGGCGCGACCCGTGCGAATCGTATTAAAGGCACGTTGAGTTGCCTCAACTCCTTTCTGCATATGGCTTTCGACATCAGCTAACTTCACAAAGACCTCCCACAATTGTTCCGACGTTTTCTCCCTTAACAGCACGGTGGATGTTACCCCGCCCTGTAAGATCAAATACCATTATCGGGATATTATTCTCTTTACATAATGCGATCGCAGTACTGTCCATCACCCGCAGATCGTGAGCAAGGACGTGGCTGTAGGTAAGACTCTGATAGCGACGAGCATTAGGATTCAGGTGCGGGTCAGAATCATAAATCCCGTCTACTTTAGTTGCCTTAAAGATTACCTCAGCGTCGATTTCTGCAGCTCGCAGGGCAGCTGTTGTATCGGTGGTAAAGAAGGGATTTCCCGAACCCGCCCCAAAAATAACCACTCGTCCTTTTTCCAGATGACGAATTGCACGACGGCGAATATAGGGTTCTGCCACTTCTTGCATCGCGATCGCCGTTTGGACTCGCGTGGGTATCCCATTTTGTTCTAGGGCATCTTGCAGAGTCATGGCATTCATCACCGTCGCAATCATGCCGATGTAATCAGCGGTTGCCCGATCCATTCCTGCTGCCGACGCTTTGAGTCCGCGAAAAATATTACCACCCCCAACAACAATTGCCATCTGGACACCATCGCCCACTACCTCTGCCACTTCAGCGGCGATTTCTTGAACGACTGCTGGGTCAATGCCGTAGCCCAGTTGGCCCATCAAGGCTTCACCGCTCAACTTTAGTAAAACCCGTCGGTATTTTGTCCCCATGCTACGACTCTTTTTTCCTCAAAATTCCATCCCCATAAGATAACAGCACAAAGGTTTGTCTGTCTCTATTGCTCATGAGACAAAGGCGTCTAGCATCTAAAAATTACTAGTCTCGCCACCTCAGAGGGCTACCCGTTGGTTCAGTTGATTCTGGAAAAATCTCAGCTCCTGCGAACAGAGCAGCGATCGCATTTTGTAAATAACTCACCTTTACGGCTTCTGGTTCATAGACATTATCGTCAATTGCTCCGCTATAACGGAGAATCCCCATCTCGTCGATGAGAAATGCCTCCGGTATTTTCTGAACACCAAAACTGTAAGCCACATCCTGAGTAGAATCCCAAAGGTAAGGAAAATTTAGCTGCTTTTCAAACGCAAACTCCTTCATGTTCTTCAAGCTTTGTTCGTGATACCGATTTTCATAGTTAGCGTTGATGCCAACTAGAGTAAAGCCTTGGTTTTGAAACTGAGCTTGAATTTGTTTAAGTCTGTCTATATATGAACAGACATATGAACACTCATTGCACAGAAAAACCACCCCTACTCCTCTCCAACATTGTAGGTAACAGTAGAGGTGGTGAACTTGTTCATCAATTCCTAGCAGTTCAAAATCCGGGGCATAACTGCCAATGGGAGTAGTGGTTTTTTCTATGATGCTCATAGGACTTGCTTTGAGTTAAATAGTAATTTTCACGTCCACCAAACCCACTAGATGTAATGGCTGTAAATTTGATGTTCTTTGTCGTATTCAGCCTCCACTTCTACCAACCTTTCGCTGTGGCTTGATAGCCAATTAATTTATAGACAAGTTTGGCAGCCGTAAATTGAGAGACTACTGAATCAACAACAGGTGCTAGTTCCATAACATCACAGCCGATAACTTGATGAGTTTCAAATACTCGCCCTAAAAAGCTGGTGAGAGCGTACCAATTCAAGCCACCGGGTTCTGGTGTACCGACGCCAGGGATCAGAGCGGGATCGATGCCATCTAGATCAATCGTAATAAATACTCGTTCAGTAGAGATAGAAGCGATCGCTCGTTCTATCCAATTTGGCTCTTTGGCAATTTCCCGTGCCCAAATTACCGGGATCGACTTCTGCTTGATCAAATCGGCTTCTTCTTGGCAAACAGCGCGAATCGCAATTGGGAGTGTTGGCAACCCCATATCCAGAATCCGACGCATCACACAGGCATGGTTGTAAATCGAGCCTTCATACTCGTGGCGCATATCGCCGTGGGCATCGATCTGAATCACTGTGAAGGGTTCGCTTGACGCTTTTCGGTAGGCATCCACAATTCCTGTGGTAATACTGTGTTCCCCGCCCAGTGCTATTACAAATTTATCATCTTGAATGAGCTGGGCTACAGTTTCGCAAGTGGCTTGCAGCATCTGTTCTGAGGATACTGCTCGCCCATTGCGAGTGTCGGCAATATGAGAATGAGTATAAATCTGGGCAGCCCAGCAGGTTTCTCGGTCTAGCTCATCATCGTAATATTCCAATTGCACAGACGCCTCTAAAAGGTCATCTGGCCCGTTTTCACAGCCTTTGCGGTAAGTTGTCGTCGCTTCGTAGGGAATTGGTAAAATGACTACTCGCGACTCTTCGTAAGAGGCTTTAATTTCAGAGCCTAGAAATGGCTGAACGGCAGTAGTTGTTTGCACCAGCATCAAAGGAACACCAAAGCATTTGCAAGAATTAATTGTGACACATCCATCTCAATTCAGCGGCACGAGTTCAGCTTGTATTGTGAATGACTGATTTTTGCAGATAAACAAGCTATTGCAGCTCTACAAGCAACTACTGAATTTGGTCTTCAATAGCGACCGCTAACTTAACTAAGTAAAATGATTATTTTTTAGCTTTCTTGAGTGGTTGTCTCACAAATTTACTTTTATTTATGAGGATAGGGCAAGTCTTCTTGCTGAGAATCCGTTCAAAGCAGGGTTTTTAGAATAAAAAATTGATACTAAAGGCTGAACATCATTGGTCAAAAAGGCACTAAGCCGAGCCGACTGCGTGTCAAGTTAAAGCCCACATTCCGCAGTCTCTATACAAAGCAGATCATCTTGGAGACAAGCTGTCTCAAGAAAGCGAATAATTCATTACAGCTTGTAAATAATAAGCTGCCCCATTTAGGCTTGGGTGTCTTTGCGAGGCTGACGTGCTTGCTCATGATCAACTTGTTCAATCACCAAGACAAGAGCCAATGGAATCGACGCGATCGCGTCCCGCTTTTCTCGCCGCAGCTAAACAAATGCACTCCGCCTACACGGTAAGAACTCTCCAGGACTTACGCAGTGACCCTAATTGTAGGCTGCGTTGCAGGGCACCCTACGCCATTGCTAGGGTATTACGGAGAATTTTGCGTAAGTCCTGCTCTCATCACTCCCTTTGTACCCTTGTGCAGGCAAATAATTTGTTATATTTTTCCGGTTAATGACTACTCATTCATGTAAGTAGGAAATATACCTCACTCTGCCTCAAAAGCATTACAATGTGCCATCTTCTTTTAATTTATAGAAAAAAAATATACAATACCAATACTTGCAGTTATTGTCCAACTATAAAAAAATAGACTATCGGCGATGAAAGCATTTAGCACTTGGCTTAATTGATGAATTACGCTAAGACTCACTCAAGGTTGCTCTGGAATCACTGAATAAAAGCTGAAGCTGATAGCTAATTGCTAAAGGCTTAATGAGTGATTTATAAAATACATTAAACAGCCCATGAGGGTGCAGACTAACGCTACTGTTCAGATATTTGATGTTGGTAAAACTTTTGGAAAGCTTCCAGCAGATATACCAGTAATACGTGCCTACCAGCCTTGCCTATCCTGACTAACAGTTGGGAAGAGGGCAGAAAGAACTGAATCTCGCTCATGCAAATGTCTCACCTTAAGTGGTTCACTCTTCATGCAAAATCAATTCAATTCAGCTTTTAAAGCAGGCAAACAACCTCTATTTACAAATGCAAGTAGTCCTAAAAATCGTATTGATTATTTATCTTTATTTCTTTGTTTAACTATTATTGCAGTGTTGGTTATTGGAATGACCTGCAATCAGTTAGCTAATCAAGCAATCATAGTAGAAATTGCCCAAACTCATTTAGTGGGGACTTCAATCTCACCAGCCCTTCAGAAACAACTGCTGCTAATTTTATTGTTGGCGAGTGGAATGACAGCGTTGCTGGTTAGTGCGATCGCATTATTTGCTCACCGCCTTAGCCTCTCGTCTTCTAAGCTGACGAATGAGAAAGCAGACTTATTCGGAGACATTGCCTCCCAAAGTCGCCCTATGGAGACGAAACGAATGCAACTTTTGGCAGACTTTACGTCTGACGTTCGTCAATCTTTGAAAGAAAAAGACATTTTTAATCCACCACTCGAAGAAGTCCGAAATACCCTAGAAGCTGATCGCGTGTTCATTTATCGCTTCAATCCCGATGGCAAGACTGGGGAGATTACTGCACAAGCCAACTCGCCAGAGGTGACATCCGTTTGGACTGAAAAAATTAGTAACCTTTTCCAGGAAGAAAACTTCCACGGCTATAAAAGTGGTAGTCTCTGGGTTGTCCATGACGTTTATGAAGACAACCTCACACCTGCTCACTCCCAGCTTTTAGAAAGCCTTCAAATTAAAGCCAGTATCGTTGCACCGATTCTATCAGGCGATCGGCTTGTAGGTTTGTTATGCGTTCATCAATGTTCTGATAGCCGAGACTGGCAGCAGTCTGAATTCTATTTCCTCAAGCAGTTAGCAGTTCAAATCGGGTTTGCTCTCGACCAAGCGAGACTCGTCGCGCAGCTCAACGTCGTTTCCCAACAGCAACAGCAGCAAGCTGAGTCCCTTCAGTGTCAACTGATTAGCTTAGTCAACGATGTTGAAGGAGTAGTCAAAGGCGACCTCACGGTGCGTGCGGATGTCACCGAAGGGGAAATTGGCACTGTAGCTGACTTCTTTAATGCCGTGATTGAGAGTCTGCGGGGAATTGTCTCCCAAGTCAAGGTGGCAACAACTCAGGTTAACGACTCTTTAGGAGAGGACGAAGGAGCAATCCGCGAACTTGCAGGGGTTGCCTTCAAACAGGCACAGGAAACAACTCGCGCCCTAGATTTAATTGAACAAATAACCCATTCGATTCAAGGGGTAGCAGCTATCGCCTGCCATGCCGCAGAAGTGGCTCGTACTGCCTCTGCAACCGCTCAATCGAGTGGAGAAGCGATGGCTCACACAGTTCAAAAGATTATGAACTTACAGGAAACAGTGGTAGAAACAGCCAATAAGGTCAAGCATTTGGGTGAGTCATCTCAGCAAGTTTCTAAGGTGGTTTCCTTAATTAATCAAATCGCCTTGCAGACCAATTTGTTGGCAGTCAACGCTGGAATTGAATCCGCCAGAGCTGGTGAAGAAAGGCATAGTTTTGGCGTCGTTGCTAAAGAAGTTGGTGAACTTGCCGTCCGTTGCGCCGCCGCTACTCAAGAAATTGAAGAAATCGTTGAAAATATCTTGGTCGAAACCACTCAAGTTGTGGAGGCAATGGAACTGGGAATGAGTGAAGTGGTTGAAGGCACTGACTTGGTTGAAGATACAAAACAAAGTTTGGCTCGAATTTTAGAAGTGTCTCATCAGATTGAGCAATTGGTGGCATCAATTTCTATTGCCACTGTTTCTCAGGTAAAGACCTCTCAAGAGGTAACTAATTTGATGAAGAATATGGCTGAGGTTTCTGAACGCACGTCTAAGTATTCCGAGCAAATTTCTAGTTCTTTACAGCAAACTGTGGTGGTAGCACAGCAACTCCAAGCCTCTGTAGAGGTATTCAAAGTGGATGACAGTATGGTTGGTATCCTTAGTTAAATGTTTAAGAATTATGGTAAAATTTTAGGCTCTAGAAATAATAAGGTTCAACTACTATCTAACATCTCATAGCTAAAAATATTATCCCGGCCTGAGCAATTTGGAAGTGAATTTGGGATAAAGGACAAGCTAACCAAGAGATAGATAGACGAAAGAGAGAGGCAACCATCAGATATTGATGCCATACTGGCAATAAATATTGTCCCGAATACCTTATATAGCAGTCGCAAAGAATAGTAGGAAAAGTCGGGATAGACATCTGCAACAGCGTATCTTGTGAATCTGCGGTTGTCCTAAGCTGTCTGTGCGTTGCTATAGTATCGCAATTTAGTCTGCCTCGATTTATTTCGGAGGTAATAAATTTAACTTTTGAATAGGAGCGAAGTAACTTGACTGACAAGATAAGAAAAACAGAGCAGTTCGTTCAATATTGGAGCTTATCAA
>DATNQT010000028.1:0-14139 GCA_036703885.1 Candidatus Sericytochromatia bacterium | reverse complement strand
GCTCACTGTGAACTGAGTGAAAACATAGTAGTTTTAGGGCGCAAGGGCGCTCAAAACGGTTCTAACCTATGTGACTCCTGCTATAAAACGGATGTAATCTAGTCAGAGGGAATCTATGTCGCCACAACTTAAGAAGTTTAGATAATGTCAACTGTTTTAGAACAAGCTACTACTGCGGCACATCAGGGAAATTGGTCATTGCTCAATCAATGCTTGCAACAACTGCCACTCGGTAAGAACGCCACAAATGCCGATGTGGAGTCAGCACCGTTAAACGATAGCGATTTACAGCAGGTATTGAACCTGGCTCTAGATGTCTTGGACGCGGGTGATTTTCAAGAACGCTGGGAAGTAGCGAAGGTGATTCCCAAACTGGGGATGATCGCTATTGCTCCCCTGATCGAAATTTTGCAAGATGATGAGGCGGAGTTAGAACTGCGCTGGTTTGCAGGTCGCATCCTGGGAGAATATAACCATCCCAGCGTAATTACCACCTTGGTAGGGTTGCTTAGAAGTGCTGAAGACGAAGACTTAGCGGCAATGGCAGCTACCGCTCTCTCCAATCTGGGGGAGGCAGCTGTTGATGCTCTGAGTCATCTGTTATCCCAGCCGGAGTCGCGGTTGTTGGCGACTCGATCACTGGCTCAAATCCGCCGAGTAGAAATCATTACTCCTTTGTTGAGTGTTGTTCGCGATCCCGAAGTTGCCGTGCGCTCTACTGCAATTGAAGCTCTCAGTAGCTTCCGCGATCCCAGAATTCCACCCGTTCTCCTTAATGCTTTGAAGGATCATGCGGCAGTAGTGAGAAAGGAAGCGGTGATTGGTTTAGGCTTGCGAACCGATCTTGGAGAAGAATTAAACCTGCTCGCTCGCCTCAAACCGTTACTCTATGACTTCAACTGGGACGTTTGCCAGCAAGCCGCGATCGCTTTAGGACGTTTGGGAACAGATGAGGCTGCCGACGCTTTGTTTAACGTCCTCAAGTCCCCAGCAACGCCAGTTCCTTTACAAATCGATCTTGTCCGTACTCTGGGCTGGATGGGAAGCGCTAGGACTGTAGACTATTTGCAGCAAGCTCTGATTGGAGCATCGGTGGAATGTGCCTTAGAAATTGTCAGAGTGCTAGGACGTTTGGAAGAGCCAGTTCTCAAGGCGAAAGCTGCCCAGATTCTCATCGACTTTCTCAACTCGCAACACCCAGCACGGCAAGCAGATACTGTTAAACAAGCCGTTGCCCAGGCATTGGGAGAATTAGGAGACGAGGGTGCAATCGATGCGTTAGTTGAGCTATTAGCCGATCCAGCCGCTAGTGTAAGATGGCACACGATCGCTGCCTTAAAAAACTTCCCGACGGTTCACCCACACTTAGAGCAACTAGTAGCCAATGAGCAACTCGCACCCGCATTAAAGGCAGGAATTGCGATCGCGCTTGCCGAATGGAACGTCTGATATCCTGTCCAGCAGCATCATTCCCATAGGGTAACGGTTGTATAAAGTAAGCAAAGGTAGGAAAAGTAAGAAAAAGCGATCGCCATCTTTGTGATATGACCTAACGGGACGGAGCTAATCGCATATCTATTGGCTTTCATTTGTCATTGTTTTTCTTTCCAAAAAACCAGAAAGCAGGGGTGCGATCGCGTAAAGCGCGGTAGCCTTCGGCTAATCGCATTTTCCCTATTGTCGGCGAGTCATAGCCATCACCGCCTTAACCGTAACTTCCGGCAAATCGCCCAAACAAGGCAAAGTGTCCGTTTCCGAACATACCTTAGGCAAGTCATCTCCCTGCCATACCCAAATTTGTTGACGAGCCGGATCGATTAACCAGGCTAATTGTGTCCCGTTGCTGAGACAGTGGAGAATCTTGCTCTGCAAGTCTAAGGTGCTTTGATCGGGTGAGCGAATTTCAATTAACCAGTCCGGTGCTCCCTCTAGTGGTCGATCCTCATTAGAAAGACGATCTAGCGCAATGACGGAAATATCCGGCACTGGCGAGTAGGGAGGAACCAGACAGCGTAGCTCTTGCACAGCTTCAAATCGATCGGTATGACCATTTATGTAGTTAACCAGATTGCGCTGTAGCCGTGAGTGAAAGAGGGTCGGCATTGGTTTTTGGATAGCACGCCCATGAATTAACTCCCACGCCGGAGAAGCCTCTATATTGGGTTGGGAGAGAAACTCTGCTAGTGGGTTCGTTGCGGGTGACTTCATGATGACTCTTCCCAAACTTGCACCACTCTTGAGAGGCATGGAACAAGAGCTTGACTCCATCAGGATATCCTATTGAAGTTCAAGGCTTCAATCTCTTCCAGGGGTGCGATCGCTCTATTAAGCTCTCGCTTTATGCATATTTTGTTGATTTAATCAAGGTCGCCATGAGGTTGATTGGGTGCCACAGATGTGGGGATACTACCAGTCAACAACTGTGTGACTTTTAGCCAACGAGTGAAAACTGACACTCTGCCATTAGACCTCTTGCAAAAGTCGAATTTTGATACGCAAAACCAATACTTTCAGCCGTTATTTTGGCATTTATGCAAGAGGTCTATTGAACCAGTTCTCAAGAATAGAGGCTGGCGCTCCCTACCCAAGGCGATTAGGATTGATAGGGAGCATCTCACCAAAACGAGACACTCATGAGCCGAACCGAACAAATTCTCTCTCAGTTGCCTGGGGATGTCCTTGGGCGTCTTCGGAGTGCTGACAAACTGTGGCAAGCGCTACGGGAAGACACAGCACCCGTGCCCCTAGTGATTAAAGAGAGCAACGAGCCTTTAGGAACAATAGATTGGGATGTTGTCATCTGTGGCGGCACATTAGGAATTTTAATCGGCTCTGCCTTGGTGCAACGGGGCTGGCGAGTGGCTTTAATAGAACGGGGGATTTTGCGGGGTAGGGAGCAAGAATGGAATATCTCCCGTAAAGAATTAGAAGTATTTTTAGAACTGGAACTGCTCTCGGAAACTGAACTCAAACAAGCGATCGCAACCCAATATAACCCAGCTCGCATCAGCTTCTTCCAGGGACGAGATTTTTGGGTACAGGACGTACTCAACATTGGAGTAGATCCAGTCTTCCTCCTCGATACCCTGAAGTCGAAGTTTATAGCCTCTGGAGGTCAGCTATTTGAAAAAACCGCCTTTGAAGGTGCAGCCGTTCATCCAGATGGTGTCTTGGTGGAAGTGGCGGGTGGCTTAAAGACACGATTACTCATCGATGCAATGGGAAGTTTCTCTCCCATTGTTCAACAGACTCGTCTTGGGGAAAAACCAGAAGGCGTTTGCTTAGTCGTCGGTAGCTGTGCTCAAGGCTTCCCCAAAAATGAAAATGGCGACCTCATCGTCTCCTTTACCCCAATCCAAAATCAGTGCCAATACTTCTGGGAAGCATTTCCCGCACGAGATGGCAGAACAACCTACTTATTTACCTACCTGGATGCTCACCCGGAACGCCCTAGCTTAGAATTTTTGTTTGAGGAGTACCTGCGCCTCTTGCCGGAGTATCAAGGCGTCGAGTTAACCCAACTAGACTTTAAGCGTGTGCTGTTTGGCTTCTTCCCCTCCTACCGAAACTCACCTATCAGGATGCCTTGGAGTCGAATTTTACCAGTAGGTGATAGCAGTGGCGGTCAATCCCCCGTGAGCTTCGGTGGGTTTGGGTCAATGGTGCGACACCTCAAGCGTCTTACCGAAGGAACCCATGAAGCTCTTTTAAGTGACACCCTCAGCCGCAACGCTCTGGCACAGTTGCAACCCTATCAACCCAACATTGCTGTCACTTGGCTCTTCCAACGAGCCATGAGTGTTGGCATCGACCAAAAACTAGCTTCCAATCAAATTAATCAGTTACTTACTGTAGTCTTTCAAGTCATGGAGCAGTTGGGAGACGATGTACTGCGACCCTTTTTACAAGATGTGGTGCAGTTCTCAGGATTATCAAAAACGCTCTTATTGACAGCATTAACTCAACCTGGACTAATACTGCCTGTAATTCCTCAAGTCGGGCTGACAACGCTGTTAGATTGGATCGTTCATTACATTAATCTAGGTATCTACAGCGGCTTGTATTCCTTAGGACAGTTGATAACTGAACCCGTGAAAACCCTACCACCGATACCGCAATATTACTGCCGTCGTTGGCTTGAAGCATGGCGTTATGGTTCGGGAGGCGATTATTAATTTATTATCGGTCATTGGTCATTGGTCATTTAAGAATAACAAAGGGCTAAGAACTAAAGACGAATGATGAGATTATGGAAGCGCCTGATTAGAACTCGACGTAGACTTAGCATCACTACAAAGTTCGCGTTGGCATTTATTGCTCTGCTGCTGTTGATTAATATCGTGGCGCTGACTGGCTTTATTTCGCTCAATGGTGTGCAAAGTGAAACAAAAAATGCGATCGCAACGGGCATTGATGTACAACGTCAAGTGTTTCAGATGGATGCAGGCTTGAAGAATGCCCGTCAGTTAGAAAGAGACTTTTTTTTAAGGTGGCCAACTCTCGGTTTCTCTAGTGCATTTGATAAATATGTTCAGGGACACAGAAGCGAACTTGAACAAGTGCAAGACATCAGAAGCCGCTTACAAGAGCGACTCGCTCAGAGAAATGTGAGTGCGGCTCTGCGGAGGAGTAATCCGGATTTGGTTGCTTATTCAGAAATCGTTGAGCAGTATGCTAGTAGTTTCAGAGAAGCTGTTGGGCTAGTTAGAGATTTAGGGATTGAGAATGTAGGATTACTAGCGCAACTCGATCAAAATGCCACAAGATTGAGCGACAGATTTAAGCTAGCAGATACCCCTGATTTAATGGTTTTATATCTGGGAATGCAAGCTTTTGAGAAGCAATATATAATCACACCTCAAGAGCAGAAACTGAATTCTTGGAATGATGCTACACAGCGCTTGCGTCAAGGTATGCTGCTCAACTCAAAATTAAATCCTATAGAGCGGAGTCAGAGTTTAAAAGATTTGGATGCCTATGAATCGATAACGAAACAGATTATTGAACTGAATAAAAAAATCCTTAGCAAAATTCTTGAGGGTGTTGATGTTAATGCACAAAAGGTTTCTAGCCGACTGATTGGATTGGCGAATGCTGAAGTAGAGCGGGCACGTTTAGCAATAGACAGGAAAATTGAAACAGCAAAGATACTATTAATATCATCTTTGGTCTTAGCATTGATTGTAGCGGTAGGGGTTGCCAAACAGTTTGCTTCTGCCTTGAAGACGTTGGCAGTGGAAAAGGCAAAGTCGGAGCGACTTCTACTGAATATCCTGCCTGCATCAATCGCCCAGCAGTTGAAGCAGGAGGAGCGTACAATTGCGGATAGTTTCCCAGAAGTGACGGTCTTGTTTGCCGATATTGTCGGCTTCACTGAGCTTTCGGCTCAAACCCCTGCAATTGAACTGGTTGAAATCCTCAATGTAATTTTTTCTGAGTTTGACCAGTTGACGGATGAACACGGTTTGGAAAAAATCAAGACCATTGGGGATGCTTACATGGTGGTGGGAGGCTTGCCTGTAGCGAAGCCAAATCACGCAGAAGCGATCGCAGCTATGGCTTTGGATATGCAAGAGACAATGACTGGATTTTGCGCCCAGACGGGCAAAGCCTTGAGCATCCGCATTGGAATTAATACCGGACCCGTGATTGCAGGCATCATCGGTACGAAAAAGTTCATCTACGACCTATGGGGCGATACGGTAAATATCGCCAGTCGCATGGAATCCCACGGGATACCAGGTAGCATTCAGGTGAGCGAATCGACCTACAAGCGCTTAAAGACTCAGTACACGTTTGAAGATCGAGGTCTGATTCAAGTGAAAGGAAAGGGCAAGATGAACTGCTATCTGCTCAAAGGTGAAAAAAAACTAGAGTGCCAAACCTAGCTAGATGAGGACAAAATTCAGGTAGTCTATCCACCACAAGACAATAAAATCTAAGTCGATGAGTTCTTGTTATTTGGTAATCTCTGTAACAGGCTCTCTAAACATATGGAAGTAATGTGTAAATGTAATATGTATTACAAACTTGGCATTTTACTACGACTAAAGGCTGATGTTATGTGGGAGTAGGGGAGTAAAAATACTCTTTAGACGTATTTCCTGGGTTAGATGCTATTACGTGTGTATGACTGTCAAAACAAGGATGTAGCGAAAGTTCGAGTTTATTACTTGTGAATTCACCTTGGCAAAATCCACTCCCAACAGGGGAGGGCACAAAAAATCAAGTTGTAATCTATTTTTACAGTGACTTCTGGATTCCAATTACAAATTTTTGTTTGAGTGAAGCGATCGCACTTTACCAGAAGGCATTGTTTAAAGGTAAAGAGATTGTTGTTTTTCCAACTGGTTTAGACCTGGAAACTAAAAACATTCTCTTAACTAAATCATCAAGGTTGCAGGATGAGCTTTGCCTGAATCAGCTGAAAGAACAGCACTGCTTACAAAGTGTCAGCACTCTTGGCTAAAGCTTTTAGTTTAAAATCAATGTCATTAATCACTCTCAAAGACCAGCTTCCTCTAACACTCGAATTGACCAGCCCGATCGCTGATTAATTCGAGCCGATAGAGGAAGGCTTCAAACAGCTCTTGCGCAAGCTGCATCATCTTGAATGGTACTTTGCACAGCAGAATGTGGTTGATTAAATAGCAAAACTTGAACAGGAGTCGGCTCTTGAGATTGAGTAGCTTGATAAGCCCCAACGCTGGAGTTAAGGTTTTTTTGCAGAGCCTGTTGTTTGACAGCCGCTTCTGGTATAGCAATAAAGCTTTCAATTAATTCCATTTTAATAGTGCTTTGCACAGCAGAATGTGGTTGATTAAATAGCAAAACTTGAGCAGGAGTCAGCTCTTGAGATTGAGTACCTTGATAAGCCGCAACGGTGGAGTTAGTGTTTTTTTGCAGAGCCTGTTGTTTGGCAGCCGCTTCTGCTATAGCGATAAAGCTTTGAATTAATTCCATTCTTGGTTGCCCTACTCTTTATACTTTGAGAGTAGTAAATTCACGTTAGCTTTCCGGCGGCAATATGCAACTGGTTAAAGTGACTACTGCTGTTGAATCAGATCTAGCTCAATTCATAGGCTTGGCTTAGGTCTGGGAGTGGACAATCTACTAACTGGTCATTATTTCCAAAGGCGCTGGCAAGCCTCTAAACTGCCATAACAGACATCGCCACATCGAGTAAGGTGTTGCGTTCTCGTAGAGTTTCAACCCACTGTTCTACTGCTGGTGTACCGCCAGTTAGCAGCATTGTCTGGCTGTCGGTGTCTTTGGATACAATTTCCATTTGCACATCAGATGCTTCCCAATTGATATCCGTGGCAGAGGAAACTCGTACTACGGCGATCGCACGCAATACCGAAGACGAGTAAGGATAGCAATCGACTTGTATTACTGTAGACAAGCGTTCCACCACCCGCAAGAGCATATCCTTCTTGCGTTCTGCTGCTCGGAAGCTGAGGACAAACCGACCGACACCTATACTGGTTGAGTTCATCCCACTGCCTAAAATTGTTTCTAGTGAAACGCCACGATTTGAAAATACCCCAGCTGCTGCTGTTAGTGCTCCTGGCTGATCTTGGGCTTTGATTACAAATACCCAGCGCTGTTCAGGCATACTCGCTCCATTGTTGGATTTTAGATTTTAGGCGATCGCTCATTTGTTGGAGCAGCAAAGCTTCATCCTCCCACAACTCGATTGGCACAATCTGAGTCCACCCCATCGGAGTCACGATAATCGGTACACCAATACAAGTATGAATACCGTAGAACTCTCCCTCAACACGCACCTGTCCCGACACCACGATTTCTTGTCCGCCTAAGAGGCTAGTCACCAAGTCCACGGTGACATTAGCTGTAGCAGAGAGCGTTTTTGCCCCAGAAAGCTGAGTTACATAGGGTTTCAGCACTACCCGCAAGTCCGGTGGCAAGCGGTCAACATACTCAAAGGCTTGGCGTATCTGTTGCTGCTGGAGGTACTGAACAACGATCTGCGTTTCCCGCTTCAGTTCATCCGGAAATTGAGCAATCCCGCGTTCCCTTTGCAACCGTTTGATAAGCGATCGCAATTCCTCATCATCCATGCCATGAATGCGCACGCTACTCCAAAGCGGCACTAAGCCTTCGCCGTGTTCTCCAACGACGAATCCTTGTACCAACTGACGCCGTACACCAATATCGTTGGCAATTTCACGGCGAAACCGTAGAGTATCGGAGTATGCACCAATCCCAATCACACGATGTCTTCCCAAGTAGTGGCTGAAAACTTCAACCGCTAACTCCACGGGATTGGTCACAATTAGAATGACTTCGTGACCGTGACCGTACTGTTTAATTGCCTTTGCATAGCTGTGAAATAGTGGCAGGTTAGTTTGTGCCAAAGTGTCTCGCGAAACGGCTTTGTCTCCTGAAATTGTGACACCAGCACTCATCACAATGACATCGCCCACAATTTCTTCGGGATGTAGGGCAACATCGAGTTCGGGTGCGGTTTCGGCGTAGGCGTCCGTGAGGTCACTGCACAGTCCGTATAATGTTCGGGCACTTTGTCCTTCTGCTCTACCGACTAACTGTAGCCGTTCGGAGGGAGAAAGGAGTCGAAAGTCTAGTAACTGGGCAACGATTTCACGTCCACAACCCCCACTGGCTCCAATTACGGAAACATCCATTTTTCGTCCATTTTTATAGTGCTCAGTGACGAGGCATCTAGATTTTAGTACCGAGCAATTCTTGAGAAAGTTTGTCTTGAGCAAAACAGTTCTTAGCGCTGTTTATGACACAAAAATTAAACATAATTATTTTTTTTAAAAGGTAGAATAATACATCGTCCTAAAGATACATTTTTAAATAAACAGCTTGGCGGTATCGGGGGATTATGGCTAGATCTGTTCTACTCAATACACTGCGTCGCGCTTACAAAATTGCTCAACTATCGCTCAGAAGTGGAATTCCCACGGATGAAGTGCACGATATGTTCAGCGAGAAAATCTCTCGCCGTCGTATACTTCATGGCGGTTTGGCTTTAGCATCCGCAGTTGGTGCAGCTACTTTAGGTCGCAATCGGCGGGATTCTGTTGCAGTGGCGGCAGATTCCAAAGTGCTAGTTGTAGGAGCTGGTATTGCGGGTCTAATTGCTGCCTACCGCTTGAATGCGGCTGGAGTTCCCGTTGATATTATCGAGGCAAGTAACCGTATCGGTGGACGAATGCGGAGTTTGCCTAATGCCGCTGGGACTTCTACGACTGTAGAACTAGGCGGAGAATTCATTGACACGAATCATGCTTTCTTGCGCAATCTTGTTAAGGAACTGGGCTTAACTACTGCGAACTTGCCTAGGAGCGATCGCGGATTGGTAGAGGAAACTTGGTATTTTCAAGGGACAAGGTACACTCTCACCGATGTTGCTAATTTATTCGTACCCTTGGCGCAGAAGATATCTGAAGATCTAGCGGCAGCAGGAGATGACGTTTCTTACAAATCCTACAATCAGGCAGGATTTGATTTAGACAATACTTCCCTTGCTCAGTATTTAGACAGCGCACCTATTGACCCTATTTTGGGGCAGATGATTCGGGTGGCATATACGGGGGAATATGGTCGGGAACCCGAAGAACAGTCTTGTCTGAATCTGTTGTTTTTCTTCTTCGACCCTCCTCCAAAGAAATTTAGCATCTACGGCTATAGTGATGAGCGTTTCCATATTGTTGGGGGCAATCAACAAGTTCCCCAGCAACTAGCAGCGCAATTGACGCCTTTTATTGAAACAGGGACAATTTTGAATGCAATTCGTACTCTCCCGGATGGTCGTTATCGAGTCAATTTACGCGCTGGAGAAAGTACTTTTGAGCGAACCTATGAGCGGATTTTATTAACCTTACCTTTTAGTACCTTGCGGCGAGTTCGGCTAGCTGTCGATTTACCCCCTGTGAAACAGTTGGCTATCAATGAGTTAGGCTACGGCACTAATAGTAAGTTGATTACCGCCTACCAGGAACGAATCTGGCGCACTCGCTATGGTTCGACTGCTGCTGTGTTTACGGATTTAGGATTTCAAAATACCTGGGAAGCCACTCGTTATGCTCCAGGGGATAGCGGTTTGGTAACTAACTTTAGGGGCGGTCAGCAAGGTGTAGCCTTAGGGAGTGGGACGCCGGAAACTCAAGCTCAGGCTCTGCTGCCGCAGTTAGAGGAAATCTTTCCAGGGATTAGCGATTTGCGTCAGGGTCGAGCAATTCGAGCCTACTGGCCTGGTGAGCGTTTCACACGGGGTTCTTATTCCTGTTGGTTAGTAGGGCAATACACAACAATTGCAGGCTCAGAACGAGAGCGTGTTGGCAATCTATTTTTTGCAGGAGAACATTGCTCCTTAGAGGCACAAGGCTATATGGAAGGGGGTTGCGAGACGGGTGAAATTGCCGCCTATAAAATAATGAGAGACTTAAGGCTAAGAGCTAGCGCTGACGAGCAGAAAGCTAGGATAGAAACTGCAAGAAAAGCACGCCGCCGCACCAATCGCCGACTTGCAGAACCTTTATAAGGAGGAAGCTTTCCAATTTTGTAAAGTCAATATTGTTGGTTATGTTGAGAGTTTTACATTTAACCCTAGTTGTTTGTGGGGTGCTGCTTTCTTTGTTAGTAAGAATTGATTTAGGCAATGCACGGATTACTGATGCAAAATCCCAGCTTGTTGCCCAATCAACCGACAATTCACCAGTTTGCTATATGCAGACTCCTGATGGAAACACTGTTGATTTAAGGGCTTTGTGCGGACAAGGATCTACTCCATCTGTTACGCCAAGGCCGAGTGCAGTGGAGTCTGAAGCTACTAAGATGGCGATTACTGAGGTGAGGTACGAGGGTAATTCTCTTAGTGGTCGAGTTACTAATCAGACGGGTAATACCGTGCAAGGTGTGAAAGTGAATTATGAAGTCCGCGATCGCAAAGGTAATGCGATCGATAATGGCTTCATCTACGCTCAACCCTCAACAATTCCTCCGGGAGGCTCTGCCTCATTTAGTGGTAAGACTGAACAAGGTGCAAAAGTAGAACCTACTTTTGTCGAGTGGGGGAACTAATAGAGCTTAGGTGGTGACATAAAGCTCAGTTGGCTATCCGTAAATAACCCTAAGAAGTCTCAACCCTAGTTTGCACATGATACGACGGCATCAGGAAGTTGTTATTTTAGCGTTGCTAATGCTAGCGGCGGGATGTACTCAGGAGCAACAGCCACAGCCAGATGTATCCCCATCATCTAAACCGTCTGCAAAATCCACTCCAGTAAAAGAAGCACCACTGGCATCCCAAAGCTTACCCAAGGCTGAGTCTAAAGAAGCACCACTGGCATCCAAGGACTTACCTAAGGCTGAGTCTAAAGAAGCACCACTGGCATCCGAAGGCTTACCAAAGGCTGGCTCTAACGGTGATTATTTGGGTAAAACAAGCCATCAAAAGTGGATTGTGGTCGATCCAGATCCAGAGGGAGTGAACTGCCGTTGGTCAGAAGCAATGCCAACTTCCTGGTACGCCCCCGACACCAAACTTCCCGCTCTGAGCATCAGTCAGTGGCCAGTTGTCCGTCGCTTCACAAAAGATACATCAAGCCAGAATCTTACTGCTAATACTACTCCAGCGGGATTTGTCACAATTAATGATGAATCCGGCAAACCTTGGCTCAAGGTCAACATTGGTTCTAATGATCGCATCTGCCTTGTTCGTGCCAACTCAAAGTATGTCCAGCCCGTGAGGTGAACCGCTGCGGCGTCCGCCAAAAACAGCAAAGCTGAAATTTTTATACCAGCAATCTACGTCCTGAAAACCTGCCGCCTCCAACCAGCGAATCTGATGCTCTAGTGGAGCCATGCGATCGTATTCCATGCGCTTATAGGCAGCGTCAAGCGCCTCATCCGATATGCCTCTGGCGCGGACTTCTTCGAGCCAGTTTTGCCGATAAAGTTTCTCCAACTCAGTCGTTGAACCCATTACCTGATCGGCATTAACGAACATTCCTCCTGGTTTCAAAGATAAGTAGATCCGGTCATAAAGACGTTCCTTTTCAGCATCCTCCAGGTGATGAATCGACAGTCCGGAAATGATCAGGTCATAGGAACCTTCAAATGTCGATGCATAATCACCAATGATTATCCTCACAGACTTGCCCATTCCCTCAAATCGGACTCGTGCCTTCTCCAACATCTCAGCGGCTAAGTCCAACATTGTAATTTGAGCATTTGGGAATACTGCCTGAACCATACCTGAATAAAGACCAGTTCCCGCGCCCAGATCAAGAACCTCGAGTGGTGCGGTTTGCTCAAAAGGTATGACACGGACAGCGGTTCCGTAGAAGTCGTCAAAACATGGAATTAGAGTGCGACGCAACCCATCATAATCAGCGGCAGCGGTGTTAAAAGCCTGTTGAATATCCAAGAGAGTTACCCTCCGTTCGCACCTTTGGTCTATTAGCCGATGCATGAACTGGACATAGGACGAATATTATTTCTATCTATAATTGATTTCAAATAAATTTTAGTACGTTAAGAACTACGAGTACGAGTTTTCGAGGCTTTTTTGCCATTAAATAGGGCAGGTTTAGAGACTCTATGCGTGTTGCGCTGATCACCCTAAACCTGCCCCAAACTATCTAAAGCTGAGAATTAGCGAAAATTACGGTTGCGCCGCTGCTTCAACTAGAGGTTGGCGAGCGGGTTGCTCGGTTGCCGCAGGAGCTTCATTAAGAATCGGCTTACGAGTTTTCAGGTCAAATCGGTAGCCATGTGGAAGAATATGAAGCTTGGCTCCGCAAATCGCCAAATCTTCATCCTTTAAGATTTGACCAAGGTTGGTATGAGTAAGTTCTGCCACATCGACAATGGTAACAGCGCCTTCCCCAATCACTTCAAATTGGTCGTTGCTCACAGCTATAGCTGTATTCTCGTCAATGCCGAATCCTAAAACCACTGGCTGCTGTGTGACGGCAGATAGTAAACGTCCCAAGCGTCCGCGCTGTAGGAAATGCTGATCGATTACTACTCCTGGAAGAAAGCCCATACCTGGTCCCATTTCCACAATCTCTAGTCGAGGATTGGTTTCAGAGTCACCTTCAACAATCATCACGTCTGGCATCATCGCCGCCCCGGCGCTTGTACCTCCGACTACGATTCCTTCAGCGTAGCGTCTGTGAATCGCCTTATCCAGCTCGGTGTCCTTGAGTAGACCGGTAATGCGAGCTTGGTCGCCACCTGTAAAGAATACACCCGTGGCTTTCTCGATCGCTTCCAACGCCCTAGGATCACTTGCATCCTCTGAGTGAGCCGTGTCAACGATTTGAACCTCTTCGACTCCCAACCGCTCGAATACTCCGGTATAGGTGCGCCCCACTTCTTCAGGTAGCCCTGTTGCCACCGTCATCACAGCTATTCGGGCATTAACACCGCCAGCGCGTCGGACAAATTCCCGGAGAATTGTGCAGTCTCCCTCTTTATCTTCCGCTCCACCGATAATTACCAACTGCCCCTTGATTTCACTCGACGCCATAGTGCCTCTAACCTTCTGTTCATTAATTTCAATGATGAATGACAGTTTTTGTGTAGAACACAGCCAAACGGTAGATATTTATACAGACAAAAAAAGACCCTTGGTTTAAAGGTCTACAGAAGTAGGGAATGTTTAAAGGGGGAGACTATCTCAGTTTCTCTCAAAGTTGGGTTTCAGTTAAAGCTGAGTTGCTTTTTGAAGCCTGAACTTTGGTTTACTCTAAGCTGTAGTGATTCTCCTGGTTGTTGCTAATCAAGTTTTTCAGAATAAAGCGTGCGCGTTCCAGGGTAAAGTGCTTGGGTTTGCCTTTGTAAACAATCTGGTATTTGTCGCTGTATTGTCCATCGCCATAGCCAGAAATCAGTTTTTGATGAAAAGCTGTCTCGGCAAGTTCGCGAACTTCACTTCTGAGACCAGTTTTAATGCTATTCATCTGCTACCTCCTGAAGGCTTTCTTAATCATATGTTTAACTATCAACGGCTTCGATGTCTCTTGCACCTCTCCTAAGTTGTAGCTTCTGATACAAAAATCTCTTACTAAGGAACTACCCACAAGCATACTCATTTAGAAGAGTACGCAAGCAAAGGTTGAGGCGATCGCTACCTCT
>DATNQT010000027.1:0-16267 GCA_036703885.1 Candidatus Sericytochromatia bacterium | reverse complement strand
CACTTGCTGTCTTAGTCTGGCAGAGTCGCAATATCTTAGTGGGAATTCCGCACGAGGAACAGAAACGTCTGGAGCAACAGGTACGCCGGATCGGTCAGCAGGGGGCTAGTCACCCCTTGTGGAAATGGGTTTGCAAACCTTAATGTAAGAGACACATAGATGCTCTCTATATTACCTCTGCTTGCTAGGCTTTCTCAGCAGGGGGAGGTTGCAGGTGACTAAATTATAGGAAGCGATCGCCTCTGCGATCGCTTCCTGCACTAAAAGGGCAATTGCCTCATTTATAGCCATGCCCTTATTGGGAAGTTTGCTTAGTTACTCGCTCGATCTGATTGGTAAAGTAAGTTTCCTGATATTGCAAGGACTTTGCTAATTCCAAACCTTTTTGATACACTGCCAAGGCTTGAGTATAGTTTTTCTGCTCTAGATAAATCTGCCCCATTTGGTCATAGGCATCCATCAAGCCGTAGAAATTAGAAAGCTGCTGCTCTGATTTGAGGAGAACTTCATAAACCTGCAAAGCATAGTCTGGCTGGGTATGAGAACGGTAGAGTGCCCCCAACTTTTTTAAGGCTTCACTAGCATAAGCAAACTGTCGCGATGACCACGCCAGGGAATAGGCTTCTTGGTAGTTTTGACTCGCCTCATCCGGTTGATTGAGAGCTTCGTAGTCAGAACCGATCGCAATTTTCAAGGCAGGTATCTTGGTAAAGTCCTTTTGGTTGAGATAAGTCTCTGCCAGTCGCTGCTTGGCTTTTAAAGCATTGGCGGGTTCCTTGCCTTTGTCGTAGACGTAGAGTAGCTGTTGCAGATAGACAACTTGATTAATGCGATCGCCTTTCGCCTGTGCTTGCGTGAGCAATTCTTCATAGGCGGCGGCTGCCTTTGGGTAGTCAAACCATGCTAAGTTCAGTTCAGCCAGGGTTTTCAGCGTTGCTTCCTGAGCCGCCACATCACCGCGAGTCCGCTCATCAACCAGAATTTTTTCATAAACTCCTACCGCTGGTTCGAGCAGGCGTACCTGTTGGTAAGCCTTTCCCAAAGCTTGCAGCAGTTCAAAATTCATTAGCTTTTTATTTTCAGCCTCTTTCTGAATCTCTTGCAAACGCAGGGTAATTACTTTGGCATCATACTTTTGAGTTCTCTGCCAAGCAATTTCCCCAACCCGCCCCAATGCTTGCACCTCTTCTAAATATCCTAGTGCCCGTCGCAATCGCAGTTCCCGATACCAGATATCAAATGCCTCTAGTGGCTTACCCCCCTGAAGCAACGCCGTTGCTTGGGTGTTTAACTCATCCAAAGACTGCCTCAATCTAGACTGTTCTTCAGGACTGAGGCTACCCCTCTTCGGCGGCTTGGGCAGTAGTGGATCGGGTGTAGTTATCTCCAGTGGGTTGACTTTCGGTTCTTCTGGCTGAGGCTTCTCCTGTGCTGCCAACGCCACCGAACTGAAATACACCAGAAACATAGCCATGTAAAATACCGCTTTTCCTAGCTGTCGAGTCCAAACTCCCCTTCGTCTCGCGGTTGGAAATTTAGGTTGTGATAGAAACAATAATTTCTGAATCGATTTCATAAAAAACTCCCTTGTATACCCTACCAAGCGCGTTCTTCAGGGTATAGCCTTTGGTTCCCGTGCCCCTACGAACAACCTGTATTGCACTCAACTGAAAACCGCTATAGTCCCTAGTTTCCAGCCTCGATGCGCTTCTTTGTCAATTTTGACAATCTCGGTAGAGAAATAAATATTACTTTAGCTGTAGCATTCTTAGGCAATTGACGCTTAAATTAAACCCAGAGTTTCTGCTCATCACTGATATAGCAATCCTAAATGGAATGACGCTCACTTAAGAACTCTCGTCACCCCTTTAAACCATTGTGCGGGGGGTTTGGGGGAGGCACTTCGTCCCTCAATAGGGGGTTTGGGGGAAAGTCCCCCAAGCAGGGTTTTTCCAAGGAACGACTACTTTTCGCTTAAGTCAGTGACATTCATCCTAAATGAGCTGTGAACTACCTCCTCCTTGTCTCCCTTATCTTTTCTTTTTCACGAATCAAATAAGATTGCTATAGAACTTATGACTCAGCTAGTGAACCCTAACCGCTTCAGGTTACGCGCCTCTCGCCAATTATTCTCTTTAGTATCAATTTTGGCGATCGCACTGCTGAGTTTCCTGATAACTGGCTGTGACCCCTCTCAAGCCATCACAGTAGAAGAGCGAACCTTTCTCAATCTTTCCCTTGACTTCTTAGGAGAGTACCAGCTACCCAAGATGAACTTCAAGGATACCCCGGTTGGAGGACTCTCCGCATTGACCTATGACCGACAGCGCGATCGCTTTTACGTTATCTCCGATGACCGCTCTCACTTTGCCCCAGCCCGATTCTATACGCTCAAATTAACTCTCGATCCCACTCTTCCAGCGAAAACCAGTCTGGAAAAAGTAGAAATTGAAGACGTTACCTTCCTCAAGGACGAGAACGGCAAAACCTTTCCTGAAGGTAGTATTGACCCCGAAGGCATCGCACTTTCTCCCAAAGGAACCGTGTTTATCTCCAGTGAAGGCGAGCGCGATCGAGGAATTGCCCCGTTCATCCGAGAATTCGACCTAAAAACCGGACAGCAGAAGCAAAGCTTAGGCATTCCAGAGCGCTATTTACCTAATGACAATACCAAGGAAGAGCAACCTCCTCGCGGTATTCAAAATAACTTAGGGTTTGAGTCATTAACTTCTGAACCGGGAAGCAGCTTGGCTGCTGCTAGCGGCGACCCTTTCCGTCTATTTACTGCAACCGAATCCGCGCTTTTTCAAGACAGCTTGCCCAAGACTTCCATCCAAAGCCCCCGGATTCGTTTGATGCATTATTTAATTGGAAGCATCGCTCGTCCGATGGTAGTTACCGAACATCTATACTTACTTGACCCCGCTCCCGAAGGTTCTATCCGACACGGCTTAACCGATTTGACAACAGTAGATACAGGAGGTCACTTTCTGAGTTTGGAGCGTAGTTATGGCCTATTGGGTGGCAGTGCAAAGATTTATCAGGTAGCAACGAGTGCAGCAACAGATACCTCAGGTATTGCTACTCTCAAAGGTGATGTTTCTAGAATTGATGCGGTTAAGAAAAAGTTGGTCTTAGATTTGAGCGAATTGGGTATTTACCTCGATAACTTAGAAGGAATGGCTCTCGGTCCGCGCCTGCCTGATGGTAGCCAGAGTTTAGTATTAGTGAGCGATAATAACTTGAATAATATCCAGCTAACCCAGTTTCTTTTATTCCGTCTCAAAGGGTTGCGATAATATTATCTAGAATTTGAAAAGGATAATGTTTGTTTTGAAAAAGGAAGTTTTGTTTATCCCGCAACAATCATGATACGATCGCCCTATTCTGACAGCGTTCTAGATAAATTTGAGCGACTTTATCATCGGGAATAATATCCAGACATTCCTGAAATAGTTGCGCTGCTTTCTTAAAAGAATGCGCGTTGTAAAGGAACAGGGCTTCTTCAAATGCTGATTTTGTGTTTAGCTTGCCCTCTCGGATTTCAGGGGGATCGGCATCAAAAATTTCAAAAACCGCAACGACTTCTGATTTGCCCTTAACCTTGAGACGCTCAATAACGCGGAAAGCAAACTCAACAGGGTGGTTCAAATAGATAAAAGTGTGATGAGAAATTAACAACGATACCCCATAGTATTTGGTCAGTGCTTCCAGGCGAGAGGCTAAATTAACCGCATCACTAATTACGGTGCTATCCATCCGATTTGGACCCCCCACCGTACCCAGCATTAAACAACCTGTGTTGATGCCAATGCCGATTTTAATAGGTAGACGTTCTGGTCTAGTTCTCGATGTATTGTATGCTGTAACTTGATGTAACATCGCAATTCCGGCTTTAACCGCATCATCGGCACTGCCGCTAAACAAAGCCATAATCCCATCACCAATGTATTTATCAATAAAACCATTATTTTCAAGAATGGCAGGCTCCATCTGACCCAAGTAGGCATTGATAAATTTGAAATTTTCTTCTGGAGTCATCTTTTCCGACAGCGCCGTGAAGTTGCGAATATCGGCAAAGAGAATTGACATGAAAAGCTGTACGTGGGCACCTAATTGAACATCAATAATGCTTTCTTTATTCAACAACTGGAGAAATTGACGCGGCACAAAACGTTCGTTAGCTTTATTGAGTTGATAGAGTTGATTGGTAAATTTCAGCCGCTCTACTTCCGCCCGTTTGCGTTCGGTGATATCTTGAAAGGCGGCGAGCGCATAAGCAACGTTGCCTGCTTCATCGTAGATTGGGGTTCCCCAGGCTTCTATGGGAATAATCTTGTCTCCTTGGTGGATTTCTATATCATCAGCGGTGGTACATTCACCTCTCAGTGCCCGCACAATAGGTAAGTTTTCTACAGGATAAACTCGCTCGCTGCCCGCCATATAGCATTGATAAACCTCTGCCAATTGCTCGATGGTGGCTGACGACACAACCCCTTTGCCGAGTAACTCCTGCGCTCTTTGATTGGCAAAGTGGGGTTTTCCCGTTGCATCAATCACTGCCACTCCCACCGATACAGCTTCCAGGAATTGAGCGAGTTTCCTTTCACTCTCCCGCACCGCTTCCTCTGCTTGGTTTTGCAACTCAGCCGTCATCACATTGTGGTGTTGGGTTACAGTCTCCAGTAAGATTTCCAAGTCAGCATTTTCGCCCTGCAACTCAACGCGATAGTAACCCGCTATCGCTATTGCAGAACCCGTCAAAGCTAGTAATGGGGAAACTATAGGTATCCACCAACCTCCCAAAAAGGCTAAATAGCAACCAGTGAAAAGAGTGCTTCCTGCCAAGACAAAGCAAAGACCAGGGATTATCCATCGGGGGGATAGATTCTTCTTCGACGGCTTTTCCTGTAGCAACACCCAACGCCCTGTGGCACCGATGAACGACCAGCTCAAAATCCACAGCCACTCAACAGGCTTTGCCCACGTCTTAATCAAAGGTCGCCCCTCTAATGCCGCGCTTAACATTTGGCTGATTAAGTTGGCATGAACGATTACCCCAGGCATTCGTTTAGTACTGGTGAAGAAACTGCTGTTGTAAGAAGTCAAGAAAACGTCTTTGAGACTTTCAGCGGTGGAACCAATCAAAACAATACGTCCCGTGAAAGCACCGACTGGGGAATCGTCGGACAACTCTGGCGGTATCCGGTTCTCCAGAACATCGGTAATTGATACAGTATGAAAGTTCTCTTTCGTCCCGCGAAAGTTCAATAAAATCTGATAACCACGAGCATCAGCACCGATATAACCACCCTCATTTCCCGTAAAGGGCTTAAAAACAGCTCGACCTAACCGATAATGCTTCTTGGTGGCATCGCTGACTTGGAGGGTAATGCCCTTATTTTCTAGATACATCAAAGCCAGCTTCGTCCCTAGGCTTTCTCTCGTTTTCCCGTCCTTGGCTTTGACAGTCAATAAACCTCTACGCACCTTGCTATCCGCATCCCATATCAAATCTGCCATGCCAACTTGATTGAGCTTGCCCAAAGTCGGTGGGGGTGCAACAGCCTCTCCCGTCACTGTCTCGACGCCAATCAGATTGGGTGTGGACTTAAACACATCAACCAATGCCTGATGACCGGGTTGTACTGGTAAATCTCGATAAAGGTCTAAGCCAATTGCCCTGGGCTGCTGTGCTTTCAGTTTCTCGATTAGTCTAGCCAGGACAGCATCAGAAATCGGCCATTGCCCTAATTTTTGGATATCTGACTCATCAATGGTGACAATGACAATACGTGGATCAACTGGCTCCCTGGGACGCAGATGCACGAATTGGTCGCGAGCAGTCCATTCTAGAAGCTGAAACAATCCAACCGAGCTACCAGCAATGATTAATCCCGCGACAGTCGGGGCAGTAATCAATACTCCTTTCCATTTCCAAATTCGTCGCCTGAGCTTTCGCCACATGTATCATCAGGTAACCAAAATCGTTATGGTAAACCCCTGATTGCTAATTATCTTTATCTTTCAGGCTCTATCCGGAAATATCATGAGCCATTAGCGATCGGGTATCTGGCACCCCGATTGAGTCGAACTTTCATTAATTATAAAAGTGGCTTCGTTGCGATCGCTTCTAGACCAACAGATTTTAACAGTTCTTCCCAGGACGCGGCTAGGGTTGGATCGTCAGGTTGCGTTGGTGCAATTGTGGCTATACCCTGCGTAGAGCTATCTCGCCTTAATTGGGCTAGAGTTGCTATCGTATCGTACCAAATGCCATTCTTCCCATACAAGGCAGCACGATCTAAGGATGACAAATTCTTGAGCTGGCTGCTCAAGGTGGAATTCAGTTCAATTCTCCGTATCTGTCCTACCACCGCAGGACTATCAGGTCTGATTGCCTCTCCACAAATCAAAACAACAGACCATTGATAATTCTTGCCGAGCTTCAGCGCTGGGGCATCAGCCGGTAGCTTGAAGTCAACAACACCCGCCTTACTAGGAATGGGAAGGGTTTTTTGGTAGTAATAATCCTCGCTCTCATCCTTGAGAACAAACAATGCCTTTTTTGCCGAAGTTTGAGGAACATACACAAAAAACGTCGGATGCTCTGCCACAGTTAACCCTTGATAATTAGCGGGTTTTAATAAAGTGAGAGACGGATCTAAATCCTTTGCATCCTGTGGGCATACTTTGCCTCCACGCGATGCTCCGCCTGTTGTATTCTCAGGTTGTCCATCACTCGGCGGCTCGAAGGTTACGCGACCTATGGAACGACTAGATAGAATGTTTCCTGATGTCGCATCAGTTACCTGTGCGCGTACCTGTATTGGCAAGACGCCAACCAAAAGGAGTTCAATGGACAGACCAACTGCCAATAGCGGCAGAGGTCGGCGGAAATTTTGCCAAGCCATAATCAAGAATTCTCCTAAAACGCATTTCCAGTATGTTTTTTATTGCATCTATCTAAGGTATGTCATCAGCTATCTAGCTTAAGACAGTTGCCATTTTTCAATTGCCACTACAAGAGCTGAAGACAACATTTCCTTGTCTTGCAATTATCGCTAGATACTTAACCTCTAGCCTGTTTAAATTATTTTTCTTAAAGCCAATTTCCTACAAGTATGAAGGGTGCCCAGTAAAAAGGATGCTGATAATTAGATTTCTTCAACAGAGTTAACTGAGCTTGACGAAGAGCCTCTGCTTTACTTACCTCAGTTTGAATTAGCTCTCGATAAAACTCACTCATGAGTCTAGCTGTGGAGCGATCCTCTACAGACCACAAAGTGGCTAAGGTACTGCGTGCTCCAGACCGCACCGCTAATCCCGCCAATCCTAAAGTGGCTCGCTTATCGCCTGTGGCAGTTTGACAGGCACTGAGGACGAGCAATTCAATCGGGTTAGTATTCTCCCGTTCTCTGGTTCGCAATAATCGATCTAAGTCTTTGACATCGATACGACCATCCCAGGTGAGAAGAAACGTCTCCTCTGCCTTGGAACTAAACTGACCGTGAGTAGCGAGATGAATTATGGGAAAAGATGTTGTCTGAATCTGGTCTTCAAGGATTTTTTTTGTAAACTGCTGATTCAGAAGTAACTCAGAACGCACCTCAGACGCAATTTGATTCAGTTCGGTCGCTACTCCTGGCAGGGCGGCAAAACCCTGGCGAGCCTGGGTGAGTCCGGCTGTTAAGGCTTTGAGCTGTTCGCGAATTAGCGATCGCGGTTGTAGGAGTTGCAGCCCTTGGCTGAGAGCAAGGCTGTATTTCTCTACCAGATATTGTTTTCCATCGTAGAGGGCAGCCATTGGCAAATTCCGCAAGGAACCATCCGGCACAAATACCAGGGTTTTTACTTCACTTTCAGCTAACAGAGTCTCAACAGGTCGGATCAGCCAGTCATAGACTTGTTGCGAAAGGCTCAAACGCTGTTTGCTAGGGAGAAATGGACTTAAAGATTGTAATAGCTGGTCTAAAGTTCGTTCTACCTCACTCTGAGGTAGCTGAGTTTGGTAGTAGCGTAAGGGTTGTCCTGCCAGGGAAAGGATTACTGCTAAACGGTTCGGCAAGATAATTGGATAGATAACCGCTGCTGTTGGATCGACTTGGTCAATTTGCTCTGGCTTGGCATTCAAACAGGCTTCCCGAAAGAAGTTGTCTAATTCCGCTAGCTGAAGTGATTCAATCACCTGACGTGCTTTCTCTAAATTTTCCTGGCTCGGAACCCCGCTTGGGTTTCCACCATCCCTCCCTTGAGCAGAGGAGGGTTGCAACAGCAATTCAACTAGCTCGCGATAGACAGGTTCGACACTATCTCGAAAGGTGAACTGAACATCTGGATTGATAGTAACTAAATCGCTACGAATAGATTTAAGGGTGTTAACAGCTTCCGTATAAGCGGCTACGGCTCCGCTCAGATTTTCCTGCTGTTTGAGAATCTGTCCGAGTTGCCATTGCCAGCGATAGGCAATATCAGAGGCATTAATGGCTTGAACCAGACTTAGAGCTTCCTGCGTCAGCTTTTGAGCTTCGGACCACTGTTGCGTATATTGATAAAGCTTTCCTAGCTGACCAAGGGCGTAGGATTCGGCTCTTGGATCTTTGAGGATTCTCGCCTGTTGGACAGCCCTAGCCAACACCTCAGCAAGGTCTGCCTGCTGTTGATTACTACTAACTCCTGACTCCTGACTCCTGACTCCTGACCCTTTCATCAGGTTCTCAGCCAGATTCACTTGAGCGTATATAGTGGCACGACTAGGGGGCAGGTTGCTTAGGTTGGACTGGATTTGAGGTAACAACGCTTGAGCCGTCTCCCACTTTTTGAGTTGTACCAGAACACTCAATTGGTTGAGTTGAGCTTCCACTTTAGTAGTTGGGTTAGTTGCCGTTGTTACTGCTTTTTGGTAAAGTTCCAAAGCTTTTTCATAATCTTGTAGCGCTCTGACGGTATTACCCAGACTAAATAGGATGGAACTGGTGTCTGAGGACGAGTCAACGCTCTGAGTAATTGCTAAACTTTGCTCCAAGACAGCCTGAGACTTCTGTAAGTCTCCAACAACTTGCAATGCTACCCCCAAACTTTGCAATCCTGAGGCTTTGAGGAAGGAATTGGGCTGGGCTTGCAACTTTTCATTCACCTGCTCTAAGGTGGTTTGCGCGTGTCGATAGAGTCCCAATGTTTGTAGGGCTTGGGCTTGGTTAATCTGACTACCGAGCATTCCGGCTTTATCCCCGGCATCAGCGTAAGCATTTTCTGCCTGTTTCCAAGTATTCAAGGCAGCTTCCGTTTGTCCCATTGCTAACTGGAGACTTCCTTGAGTATTCAGGGCTTGTGCAAGAATTTGTTCGTTGTTTGTTGTTTGTTGTTTGTTAGTTGTAATTAGTTCTAGGCTGCGGGAAATTGCCTGTTGGGCGTCCTGTAATTGTCCTAAATCTTGATACGCTGAGGCGAGATAGCTTAAGCATAGGGCTTGATTGAGGGGTTCGCCTAAAGCGTCATAACCTTGAGCCGCCTGTTTCCACACAGCCGCCGCCTCAGCAATCCGTCCTGCCTTATAAAAAGTTCTGCCTTGTTCAAGTTGGGAGAGGGTGCTGGGATTTTGGGCTATTAGATTGTTGGTAAGTTGCTTAGATTTAAGCTCTTTACCAGCCAACTTCCCTGGAAAATTGGTGAGAGAATAGTGCGCTGCTACGGGCAAGACTGTTGTTATTAGAAAAAAAGTCAGCAATCCTAAACCAATTCTGATATAGAGCGATCGCAGAAATAAGCGAATTTTTTTCATCACTTCATATCACCGCAATTCGCTAAGGTATACCAAGGAGATTGAGGAGTCACTTTAGGCGCATAAGCCACCAACTCCACCTGACCATCGGCATTAATCATCCATCCTGTTGCCTCAATAAGGCTTGCTGGTTGTTGGTTTTTGGTTCTTAATTGTTGGTTCTGCTCTAAGGACTGGGATTGGGAAATTCTTGCCTGGTCTCCTGTTCCTGTTGTCCCACCCGCTAAACGTAAATCCTGCCAAACTGTTCGACCTCTAAGAGTTTGAGTCGGGTCTTCGGGTAAGCCGCCACGTCCAGTTACTACGAAGGAATTTCCTTTATCAACTGGACAGCCTGTGGCAATTAGCTGGCTGGAATCCACAACAGTTTCTGGCAACTCAACTAATCCTCGCGAAGGGTTAATCCCCTGGATATCGATTTGTACAGTCCCATTGAACTGAGGACCAAGGTCAGAGGTAGCAGTGATGTCACTCTCAGGGGTCAGTTTTTCCCGAAACTCAGTTCCAAAGATGCCTTGGGCAGTGATGCTGACTCGACCCCCAGAACCTTCTTGAGCATTAGCCGTGATGTCGCTATTTTCAATAGGCACAGCGACTAAGGTGTCAGTGTTGATGGTGATGTTGCCGCCTTGTGTATTTCCTGCATCGGTTCTGATTCGGCTGCCACGGCGCAACAGGATGTCACGGGACTCTAGGATAAGATTGCCGCCTTCACCAGATACAGTAGTGGCATCAATGCTGCCTTCGCTGTCAAGGGCGATCGCATCTGCTACAACCTTGATAGTGCCAGCATTTCCTGATCCAAAACTCTGGACATTAACACTTCCCCCATCTCGAACCGTCAACTTGCCCGTATTAACATTAAGATTTCCCGCCGCACCTGTAGGGTTCAGTTGACCCGGGTAGAAAGACGAGAGCAATAGATCCCCAGACGCAGTAGCAAGACCACTAAAAGACACCCTATCTCTGGTTCTACCATTCACCTCCACCGATTCGGAAGCGTTGATAAAAACGTCACCTCCCCGTCCTGAACCAACCGTAGAGGCTCCCACTCCGCCTCCATCTTGGATCAGCAACGTCTTCGTGTTAATAGTCAAAATCCCTGAGTCAGCAATGCCAAGGGTCGCTGTAACTATTTGAGAGCGGGAAGGTTGAGCAGCGAGTGAGGTTCCTGTAACGGTAACTGAGTCGGAAGCATTTATGGTAATATCTCCACCCTTACCCTCAGAAGTAATTAGTGGACTACCAGCAAGCCCACTCGTAGATGAGATCGTTGCGCCCCCTTCTACGAGCAGAGCGCGAGTGCTAATTTCTAAGTTTCCGGCAATTCCCTTACCACCCACCGTAGTCGTGGAGAAGTTCGTTCCAATCGGAGTTTCTTCTTTAAATTCCGACAAAGTTACGGAGTCAGAGGCTCTTACAAGGATATCGCCACTGTTCCCAGCTCCGAAGAACGTTGCGGTAGTTACCGTTGCCTCATCTCGGATCATTAGTTTTCTTGTATCAATTGTTAAACTGCCTGCATTGCCCTGATCGAGGGCTGTAGTTAACACGCCAGAACCGCTCACATCGACTAATTCAGAGGCATTGATAGTAATATTCCCCCCAGCGCCAGCTCCAAAGGTCGGGCTAAGGATTACGGCTCCCTCTCGAAGTGTTAACTGCCGAGTATCGATGGTGATATTCCCTGAGCTTCCTGCACCGAGCGTTCCAGTAAATAAGCCACTTTCCTGGTCTGAGAGCTTAACCGTTCCATTCAAAGCCGCATCGACATAAGTTTCTCGAAAGTTATCAAATCCCGTTCCTTTCAGTTCCACTGCATCAGTAGCGTCAAGAGTAATATCCCCTCCCTTTCCTCCCCCGACACTGCTAGACGAGACAAATGCTAAATCTTGAAGCTTGAACTGCGCTGCCTGAATATCAATGCCACGACCGTTAAAATTCCCTACGGTATCGGAACGCACCGTTGCGCGATCGCGTAATGTAACATTTCCTCCCTTCACGAAGATAGCGCCACCACCCAAGCCACTGGCAATGACAGAGGACGTACCAGATAACTCAATGTTGCCGAAATTTTGGATACCTGTATAGTCGAAAGCCAATCCTGTTGCAGTTGGCTCAAACGTGACTAAACCTGGACTTGCTACACTACCTAGATGAATTTCCCCTTGGAAAGCCGTAAGGTTGCCACTCTCTAAATTTAGGTCACCCCCAATCAGTGCTAAGGTTCGACCAAGCCGGACTTGAAGACCGACATCATTAGGGATAGGGAGTGGGGTATTTAGGGGCGGTAGCGGTATCAAAGTAGGCGCTTGGGATTGATTAATGATGCTTCCTGGATTTGACCCGAACTGTAACCCACTGGGAACATTAATCAAGAGCAACGGCGGGGCTTGGGGATTAGTGGCACTAAATTCACTACCATCTGCAAACTTAATACTATTAGCTGTCGAACCGATAAACGAGCCACCAATGTTTAACTGAGCATTCGGACCAAAGATAATCCCATTAGGGTTAATCAGAAATAGATTAGTGGAACCGTTAGTACGGATTAAGCCATCAATATTAGAAATATTTACACCCGTCACTCGGCTAAGGATGTTTTGAATATTCAAAGGATTATTGAAAAAAGCCTCAGTACCTGTAGGGACGGAAAACTCAGAGAAGCTGTGAAACAAATTGCCACCGACTCTCGTACCACCATCGATCGCCAATGTTTTGCCATTGGAGGTGACCTGAGAATTTTGCGGCAGTGTCTCATCGGGTATTATTTGTGCGCTTACTATAGTGTTAGTACCTAGAAAGCACAGGTAAAGACTACCAAACAGCCAGAGGGAGTGAAAATCCAGTTGCTGGAAAAAATCGCCCATAATCTTGTGGCTCCCTTAACTTTTTGAGTTAGCTGTATGGCACTGAACTGGTCTATGCCAAGAATTATGCGGTGTAACCTGATGCATTGCCACCAACTCAACCTGACCCTTAGCATTAATTATCCATCCTTGAGCTTCCACGATTGGCGCGCCCAAATTTGCGATCGCCGCCTCTCCCCTTGTTCCACTCTTCCCTTGTTCCCCTTTCTCTTCCACAGGGCGCAAATCCTGCCAAACTGTTCGACCTCGTAGTGTCTGGCTGGGGTCTTCGGGTAAGCCGCCCCGTCCTGTAATCACAAATTGATTGCCGCGATCGGCGGCACAGCCAGTTGTAATTTGATTGGTAGGGTCAGTTGGGTTTTCTGGCAACTCAACTAACCCATTGCTGGGGTTAACACCCACCCAGTTAACTTCCACGACTCCATTAACCCCAAGTGTTGAACTAGCTGAGATAAAACTACCAGGGAACACGAAGATGCCTCTGGTATTGATGCGGATATTGCCACCAGCACCGGAGAAGGCATCGGCATTGATGTTACTATTTTCCACGACAGCTAGTACACCCGTGTCGATGGTGATATTCCCACCATTTCCACCACCAGTATCTTGAGTACCAGCCCTAGTCGAGATTTGACTACCGTTACGCAGGACTATATCGTTTCGCACTTCCAGCTTTATATTTCCACCCTGACTACCAAGAAGGCTGGTCGCTGTAATTGCTCCCCTATTGAGGAGAACGGAATCAGCGTTCACCTGGATATTGGCAACATTTTCCGAACCTTGAGAATTCACAGATACGCTAGCCCCATCCCGGACAATCAGCTTATCGGTAGTAATCGAGATATTGCCACCTGCACCAGCAAACGTCACAGCGCTAATTGTTCCTTGATTCTCCAGCAAGATCGAGTCAGCCGTCACGTCCAAGCTACCTGCCGAACCCAACGCCGTACTTCTGACGCCAACTTCTGCCCCATCCCGAACCGTTAACTGCCTTGTGTTAATCTTCAACGTGCCCGCATCTCCTGACCCACGGGTATTTGTTTCTATAGCACTCGGCACGACGCCATCAATGGGGCCGAAGGAAACGGCTTCCACAGAGGGATCGACGCCAGTAGCCAATCCACTTACCTCTACTGATTCGGAGGCATTTATGGTTAAAGTTCCTGCTATCCCACCGCTACCCGTTGCAGCTGAAATTTGGGCACCGTTCTGAACGCTTAACCGCCGAGTGGTAACAGTTAGGTTGCCAGCATCGGCATTACCAGGTTGTCCTGGCACAGTCAGTAGCGAGGTAGACGCCAACAACCCCCCTAAAAACCGACCATCGGTGGATTTGTCGTTTAGTTCTACTGAATCAGCCTTTACGGTAAGACTGCCTCCATGTCCACGACCCGAAGTAGAAGTCGAGATTTGAGTACCGTCAGCAACGACAAGCTGACCCGTAGTGACGCTTAAGTTACCAGCTGCACCACCCCCAAGAGTTGTGGTGAACAAGCCACCAGGAACTGCTGCGCCAGCAGGGGTTCCCCTCAGTTCCACCGACTCAGCGATTACGGTCAGGTTGCCTCCATCGCCCATACTCGTAAAACCCGGAGTTGTGCTGAGGGATGTACCATTTAAAACCCTCAACTGCTTGGCAGTAACCGCTAAGTTTCCAGCATCTCCAGACCCAGCTGTTCCTGTGAACAACAGCGAGCCATTGTTGAGTTCTGCTAACTCAGAGACTGTAAGGGTTAAATTTCCTCCATTACCGTCGAGCAAGGCAGCCGTGATCAAGTTTGCACCATTTTGCACCCTTAACTGACCTGCATCAATGCTTAAATTTCCGGCTGTGCCACTACCGACACTCAAACTATACAAGCCGTCACTAAGGTTCAGTGGATTAAACGTACCTGTCAATAGCTGTTGTGATGTTACTAAAGGGATGGTTCCAGTCAGTTCTACGGTATCGGCGCGGATACTCAGATTTCCTCCAGCACTGGAACCAAAGGTAGACGTGGATAGGAATGCTCCATCTTCCAGCTTGAATTGAGTAGCTTGGATGTCGATACCCCCACCGTTAAGATTGCCGAAAGTCTCAGCTACTAGCCTTGACCCCTCGGCGAGGGTGACTTGCCCTCCCTGCACGCGAATAGTACCACCACCATTCCCACTAACATTGACTGCCGCCGCGCGTGATAGCTCGATGTTCCCAAAATTCTGGATGCCAAGATATCCCAAATTCCAGCCCATTGCGTTGGGAGTAAGGCTTACCACACCAGGACTTGCCACACTGCCGAGTTCAATCTGTCCTTGGATAGCCGTTAGATTTCCACCGTCTAAGATTACATCACCCCCGACGAGTGCCAAAGTTTGACCCGGTAACACTTGAAGTCCAGTATTATTGCCAGCTTGGGATTGATTGATAATTCTGCCTGGATTTGACCCAAACTGTAAGCCAATGGGAGCATTGATGGTTAGTAGGGGCGGTGCTTGAGGATTTTTGGCACTAAACTCACTTCCATCAGAAAACTTGATGCTGTTAGCTGTACTTCCGATAAATGAGCCGCCGATGTTTAACTGAGCATTTGGACCAAAAATTATCCCGTTAGGATTGAGGAGAAACAGGTTAGCTGTACCGTTAGCGCCGATTAAGCCATCGATAGTGGAAATATTTCCGCCCGTGACTCGGCTGAGGATGTTTTGAATATCTAGAGCGTTGTTAAAAAAAGCGGATGTACCTGTGGGAATGGAAAACTCCGAGAAGCTATGGAACAGGTTGCCACCAACTCTTGTACCTTGCTCAATAACATCGATATTGCCTTGGGGGATAACAACTGTATTGTTAGGCAGCGTTCCATCTGGTATAAGCTCAGACTTAGCACTTTCGATGGTACTTAGAAAGCAGGAGCAGAGACTGCCAATAAGCCAGAGGGTACGAAGACGCTGCTGTTTAAAAAAAACACTCATAATCCGTTCCAGAGGCGATCGCTTCGGTGTTGAGGCTAGGTCTGCTGTATCACACTATATGGCAAAGTGCTGAGTGCTGAGTGACTTCGGCGTCAGCGCGGCAACTGAGCCTGTCGAAGTTCAGTCGAACGCTGAGTGCTGAGTACTCGCCACAGTCTATAAAAGGGTTTTAGGCGCTCATCCCGTCCTAACCTAAATGGCGACTGGTATACAAGGTCGGCTTTGCAATGCGTCCGCTTGGGTCTAGTGTTGTAGCAAAGTACTCTCAGGTTGGTTTGACAGCCCAACTCTTGCTTGAAATTAAGCAACATTACTCATTGACAAAGGTGATTTTGTGTTAGCTTGTCATAGATTTTTGTGTTAGCTTGTCACAGATGGCTATGACAACCTCTTCGGCTCGATACTAGGTGAGCATAATTTGAGACGCCTCAAGCGTCCTTACTAAAGCTCTAGTGCGTCTTTCATTTCCTCAGCCCCGTGTCTTCTTTATTGAATGACTTTTGCCAGATACTCAGCAACTACCCAATCAATAAAAAGACCATCAAACGTTGCATTAGAAATTATCCTGACCTCGTAAAAAACTTTTGTATTAATAGTAGGAGTAGGATGATGATTCGTCAACTTCACATAACTGCCCGATTTTTCTCTGGTCAACTAGAATTGATTA
>DATNQT010000026.1:0-2251 GCA_036703885.1 Candidatus Sericytochromatia bacterium | reverse complement strand
CGTTCTTGCTAACAGATAAACCTGTAGTTCTGGAACTTCTCAATCAACATCTTTAACCCTGACCGATGACCAACTAAAAAGATATCGTTAGATAACTATTTTGGAATTTAGCACCCTTTACGGGTTGACCGCTTAAGGCAGGTGGTAGTAGAATATTGCGCCGCTGGTCACCTGCTTCAATAGTGACTTCTGGGCCTGATTGGGTGAGTTTGACCTGCTTTTTGTCGAAACCGGGCATGAACAAGCGCACCTCACGGGCGGCAATGTCAATTGTAATGGGTCTGGGTGCAAGAGAGGCTTGTTTAAAATCTGGCAGGGCATCCATTAGAGGTTGCCAGTCAGCACCCGTGCGAATAGGAATGGCACTAAGGGGCAGGGGAGCAAATTCTGTCGCCGTAGCATCAATATCACTCATCAATGCCTGGTTAAGTAGGATACCGCCTACAGTCAGTCCGATTTGTTGGGCACTACCCCAGAGGTATTTAGCCGTTGCGATCGCGAATGGGTCATCCGTCGCTACCAGATAAGCAGCAACGCGGTTCGGGTCGGCAACAGCAGCTTTGCCCTCGTCCAGCATATTATTCGCCTGCTTAGTGGGTTCTTGGGAAAAGATATCCCCACTCCACGACACATTGAGGACAGTGCTAGTAATCGGTTGAATGAAGGGCGATACGGATTTCCAAACGTCGGAATCTTCTACGACTTTTCGGAAGCGGCGGATGTACCAACTGAAAACTTCTGGCATCCCCAGCATTCGTAGGGTGGCTTGGTCGCCGCTGCCATCAAAGATGATGGCGTCATACTTACCGCTATTTTCATACTCGCGAATCGCGTTCAGCGCCAATGCACTGTCCATTCCCGGTAAAACGCCCAGTTCTTGACCGAAGACGTTTTTCAGGATTGGCGATCGCAAATATTGAGCTTCTAGTTTTTTGACCTCTTCCCAGCTACGTTCTAGTAGGACTGAACTTTGTAGCTGTACGGCTTGGAGGTTCGCGCCAATTGGCTGGGGTTCGGAACCGACAGACGCCCCTAAGAGAAGTCCGAAGGCAGGGGTCGGGTCTTGTCCTACCAGTAGCACTCGTTGACCGAGGCTTGATAATTGTTTGGCAGCAGCGATCGCAACTGTGCTGCGACCAGTGCCACCTTTGCCCAAGAAAGTGAGTATCAGGGCCATCGTTAATTTTCTGCAGGTTTCAGTTCGTCTTCAAAAAACCAGGTTGAAGAATTGTCTTCAAACTGTACAACAACGCCGACACCACTACCATCAGTCATCCTGAAGCTTTTGATAGTGCCGACTTTCCCCAGTTTACTGACAATAGTAGGGGATACCCTGTCTCTGAGGCGGTAGACTTTTACTTTTTGCCCGATCTCCATTACTGTGTCCGATAGGATGAACCATTCCACAGTGTAGCGGATCGGGACTCTCTATAGACTTTTGATCGGGGACTCATTATAGACTTTTGCAGAGCATCTGAGCTTGGCGAACGAGTAACGAGTGCGATCGCCCTAGTATCGTCTTTTAAATTTAGTATTTAGATAATGTATTCCTAAATACAGGCAGAAAAGCAATGCCACGGGAACTCTAAGATTTGACCTAGATTCAAACAAAGAAAAGTGGTTTTGTGTGGTGATTGTGAGCGAGGAAACAAGTGTTAGTCAAAGAAATAAAACTAGTTGTCCGCAAGATCGGCAGGATAAGGCGATTTATTCCAATAAGCGAACAGTGGTGGGCGAAGTTTGACTTGCTGAGGACGCTGGTGCGGCGAGACTTGGAGGCACGGTACAAAGGATCGGTACTAGGTAATTTATGGCCCTTGTTAAATCAACTATCGCAGTTGCTGATCTACACTTACGTATTCTCGATCGTGCTGAATGTGAAATTGACCCTGAAGGGGTTGCCTGCAAATAATGCCACGTTTGGTTTGTGGTTGTTCGCAGGATTACTTCCCTGGATTGCCTTTACCAGTGGACTAACACAATCAGCTAGTTCGGTACTGGCTCAACCCAATTTAGTCAAGAAGGTGGTATTTCCGCTGGCTTTATTGCCGCTAGTACCGATTTTATCAACATTCATTGAGAGTGCCTTTGGCTTGATGGCATTGATTGTGTTAGTAGCCCTGTCCTCTAATACGTTGCATACGACGTTAGCACTGCTGCCATTAGTTTGGGTGCCCCAGTTGTTATTAACAGCTGGGTTGGGGTATTTAGTGGCGGGACTTACCGTGTTTTTACGGGATATTCCCCAAAC
>DATNQT010000025.1:0-6930 GCA_036703885.1 Candidatus Sericytochromatia bacterium | reverse complement strand
AAAAGTTGCCGAATGGTCTAACCATTGTGGTGGAGCAGATGCCTATAGAAGCTGTCAACCTGAATGTTTGGATTAACATTGGTTCTGCCGTAGAATCAGACGACATCAACGGCATGGCTCACTTTTTGGAGCATATGGTTTTTAAAGGAACGCCACGACTGCAAAGCGGTGAGTTTGAGCGGCTGATCGAGCAACGGGGAGCGGTGACCAATGCAGCGACGAGTCATGATTATACTCACTACTACATCACCACTGCCCCCAAGGATTTTGCTCAACTTGCCCCTTTGCAGCTGGATGTGGTGCTAAATGCCAGCATTCCCGATGATGCTTTTGAGCGGGAACGGTCGGTGATTTTGGAAGAAATTCGTCGCTCAGAAGATAATCCACAGCGTCGCACATTTCGACGGGCAATTGAAACAACGTTTGAGCAGCTACCTTATCGACGACAGGTGCTGGGACCTTCCTCAGTGATTGAGCAACTCAAAGCCCAGCAGATGCGAGATTTTCATCGGAAATGGTATCAACCCCAATCAATTACTGCTGTTGCGGTGGGTAATCTGCCAGTTGAGGAATTGATTGAGATTGTGGCAGATGGATTTACCAAGGTAGGAGTTGGGAATCAGCAAGCGGAGGAAATCTTACCTCTAGCATTTACTCCTGAACCAGCTTTTACAGAAATTGTTCGCCGTGAATATGTTGATGAAACCTTGCAGCAAGCCCGACTCGTGATGGTTTGGCGAGTGCCGGGAATGACTGAGTTAGACAAGACCTATGCGTTGGATGTGCTAGGAGTGATTTTAGGGCATGGTCGGATGTCTCGGTTGGTGAAGGATTTACGAGAAGAGCGGCAGTTGGTGACTCATATTGGGGTAAGCAATATGACGCAGCGGCTTCAAGGGGTGTTTTATATTTCCGTGCAGTTGCCAGAGGAGAATTTGGCAGAGGTGGAAGAAGCGATCGCACAACATATTCGCGATGTTCAAGCCTCATTAATCGCAGAAACGGATATCGCTCGTATTCGTACCCAGGTAGCTAATCGATTTATTTTTGGTAATGAAAAACCTAGCGATCGCACGGGTATATATGGCTACTATCAGTCACAACTGGGAGACTTGACACCCGCGCTAAACTACCCCAGCCGTATTCAAGCCTTAGAAGCTATTGACCTCCAGAAAGCTGCCCAGCAGTACCTGTCTCCAGACGCTTACGGAGTTGTTACTATCAAGCCAGCTCAACACTAACCATGTGGACGCAAATTGCTAATCATATCAGCCAAGCCACGGGCGAGACATTTGAGATTAATCAACGTCGATCTGTCAGTGGTGGCTGTATTAATCAGGGTTATGCCGTAAAAGGCAATCGCATCACTTATTTCGTTAAGCTCAACCAGGCATCTCAAATAGAAATGTTTGAGGCAGAAGCGTTGGGCTTAAAGCAAATGCTAGAAACCAAAACGATTCGAGTTCCCAAACCCATCTGCGTTGGTACGGTAACTGATGCCTACATTGTGTTGGAGTGGCTGGAACTTGGTGGTAGTAATAATACTGACTCTTGGGAAGAAATGGGGCGTCAGCTAGCTGCAATGCATCGCTGCCTGCCTCCCCAATCGGGGAAGTTTGGCTGGGATTTGAATAATACAATTGGTTCAACGCCACAAATTAACACCTGGACATCAGGCTGGGCTGAGTTTTTTGCTGAGTATCGCTTAGGCTATCAATTCAAACTGGCGCGGCGCAAGGGCGGTCAATTTCCTCTGGAAGATCGATTGCTGGCGGTAGTTCCGCAGTTGCTCGATCATCAGCCTCAACCTTCTCTAGTACACGGTGATTTGTGGGGTGGGAACGGGGCCGTTACTGCATCAGGAGAACCTGTGATTTTCGATCCAGCAACGTATATAGGCGATCGCGAAGTTGATCTTGCCATGACGGAACTCTTCGGTGGCTTCAACAGTGCATTTTATCGCGGATATAACGAGGTTTGGCCTTTGGATGACGGTTACAAGCAGCGAAAAACGCTTTATAACCTCTATCACATCCTGAACCACTTTAATTTATTTGGTGGCGGCTATGGGTCCCAGGCAAACCGGATGATCGAGCAGATTGTAGGCTAGCTACGAAGAGGAGGCGGAAATCATAAACCCAGACCAGTTTTGTGGTCTGGGTTTGGTAAGTATAGGCTGACTAGCAGTCTTGCAAATCTGTTTTCAACTATGCTGGTCAGCGATTTTCATAGGGAGCTTTGAAAGAGCCTAGGTAAATAACTTAACCCTTTCAATTCTTAAGATAGCCGCAGGTTGTGAAAAACTTGTGAATTTTCTAATCACGCCACAAAGCAATGCCGCCTAGTAAACCAGATACGTTGGGCACAATTTTGACATTGGGTGGTAGTTGAAGGGTAATTTTTTTTGTTTCACCGCCGCCGATGTAAAGGTAGTCGTAATTAAACAGATGTTCCAGGGAAGCGATCGCCTTTTCTAAACGATTATTCCATTTCTTCTCCCCCACTTTGTCCAGCGCCGCCCTTCCTAATTGCTCCTCGTAAGTTTCCCCTTTGCGAAACTGATGATGCCCCATTTCTAAATTGGGCACGAGTTTCCCATCTAAAAATAGGGCAGAACCAAAGCCAGTACCCAAGGTGATTACTAATTCAACCCCTTTGCCAGCAATTCCCCCCATTCCCTGGACATCGGCATCGTTCGCCACACGCACCGGCTTACCTAAGTGCTTAGATAAGACGGTTGCCAAATCAAACCCAATCCAATCTGGATCTAAGTTCACGGCTGTTTCTGTGATGCCGCCGCGCACCACACCAGGAAATCCCACCGATACGCGATCAAACTCGCCTTGTCCGGCGGCTAAGTGAGTAATTGCATCAATCACGGCATCCGGTTTTGGAGGTTGCGGTGTTTCCACACGACTGCGTTCCGTCAGGGGATTACCCGCTTCATCTAAAACCATCACCTTAATGCCACTGCCGCCAATGTCCACAGTCAGGGTGCGGATCGAGCCATCTGTTTGAGCCATTATGTATTTGTACTCCTATGCACGGGCTTGATTTCTAGATTTCCTATCCGTAGCTGGCAGCAGTGCATTTCTTCTCTACTGCTGCAATAGCTTTTGTTGAGCACGTTCGGCACGCGCTTCGGCACTATCCATCACCTCAGCCATCTTTTCGAGCATTTCCCCTGGATAATTTTCCAAAACCCTGGTAGATAGAGAAATTCGCCCTTTTCCTTCATCCAAGCCAACGATCATTGCTTTAATAGGTTGGTCGATTTGGAATACGGTTGGGAGAGACTCAATAAAGCTTTGGCTGATTTGCTTAATGTGTAGCAAACCTGTGCTGCCCTCAAAATCAACGAAGACACCGAAAGGCTTGATACTAACGATTTTGCCTTCTACCAACTTCCCTAACTCTAGCTGACTAAAACTGGCAGAACGAGCCGCGTCCCGTTGGGAAAGCACTAACTTATTGCGATCTTGATCGGCTTCCAAAAAGGTAACAGTGAGGTTCTGACCGATCAATGAGTCTAAATCATTTCGCTCACTCAGATGCGATCGCGGAATAAATCCCCGCAATCCCTGGAAATCTACCGTAACACCACCCTTATTCACACTATCCACGCGCACCTGTACCGATTTATTACTTTCCTGTAACTCTGCCAGTTCATCCCAAGTGCGCTTAATCTCTAGCTGACGCCGTGAAAGCGTCACCTGTCCATCAGCATCCTGATCCCCAATAATCAGGAAATCCATCTCTTCCTTCAAAGGCAGCACATCAGCCCAATCTCCTGATGTTTGCAGGGACACTTCATCAATTGGAATATAAGCCAGAGACTTGCCTCCAATGTCAACATACGCGCCATCGTTTTCGTAGTTGTAAACTTTACCGCGCACTACCTGTCCCTTTCTAAACTCGTAGCTATGTTCTTCCAGGGCTTTAGCAAAATCGTCCATCGAAAAAGACGATTTGTTGACTTGAGAACGAGTTGATTTTGAATTCATGACAACTAAAACTAAATTAATCAATGACCGGATTCGGTCAGCTGGTAAGGGGCGAAGATTTAAGAAGATGCCAAGGAGAGTTCCTGCCAAAATAGCTGCTTCACTTGCTCCCAAGCCTCAGCTGCTGCTGCCTCATTGTAGCTAGCACGCTGGTCGCAAAAGAACCCGTGATCTGCTCCTTTGTAACGAAGGATACGATGAAGAACTTGGTTTTTGTTTAGGGCTTCCTCAATCTCATCAACCTGTTCGGTTGGGATGCTGGCATCTTCCATACCAAAGAAGGTGTAAATCGTCCCTGTGATGTCTTTTGTGCGAGTGATGGTCGGTTCCCCGCCGCCTGGAGTCATCGTGGTAATGCCAGCCCCATAGAAAGAAGCAGTAGCTTGGATGTCCGGTAAGGTAGCGGCAAGATAGGCAACATGACCGCCAAAACAAAAGCCGATACAACCAATTGCATTTGGTTTCACTGGGGTCTGGCTGATCAGGTAATCGATCGTTGCCTGGATGTCACTCAGGAGTTCTGATGCTTTGGTTTGGTCTTTATATTGCTTGCCAATTTTAATGTCTTCGTCGGTGTAACCCGTCTCAAAACCAGGGGCAAGGCGTTGATAGAGGGCGGGTGCGATCGCTATATAGCCCTCTTTTGCTAACCGTTCCGTTACATCGCGGATGTGGCTATTGACCCCAAAAATTTCCTGTAACACCACAATTCCTGGAAAAGGGCCGCCCTCCACTGGCATCGCCAGATAAGCCGCAATCTCAACAGAGCCATTTGTGACTTTGACTGAATTAGTAGAAATTTCTCTATTTGCCATACTTTAGTTTTACAGGTCTTCGGCGCTCTATTGAAGTCAGAGCTACTACTCTCATTGAGTTAACGGTTTTATTGCCTACAGCAAAAACTTCAGCCTAATTTTAACTCAAATCTTGTTTTATTCTTAAGTTATAATTTTAGAGGTTCTTATAAGAATTGCAACATCAACCGTTGTCTTAATATCTTCTTTATTAAACTTAATTTAGAGAAGATAAATATTTTATATTTGTTAACACTATGACTATATTTTTAAAACGATAGAATTAAGAAAAATTAGAAATAAATGGAATCATCAGTTCTAAGTTGATGAAACCTAATGAAGCTAATAAATAGTAATGAATGCGGGTAACGCACAATGACAACTGAAGCTTTAAAGGTTTAAGATTAACATGACCCCAATGGCTTATTAACTTTCGCTATGATGGCTTGTAAAGAAGCTAGTAATGCTAATCAGACTGGTTTCCAAGAAAAGTCTGTGTTAAGGAAGGATAAATTTACTAATTGGAGATACTACTTATTATTAATAGTAAATAGGGCAGACCTCTCACTCGATTGGATTTACAAGAGCGCTTTGGAGACTCTGTAATGGTTCAGTATCATATTCAACAAGACAGCGAAATCCCTGCCTCAAAGCAGCTATTTGACCAAATTCAGTTTGCGATCGCTTCTCGGCAGTATCCCCCCGGTCACCGACTGCCCAGTACGCGGCAGTTAGCCATGATCACAGGTTTGCATCGCAACACGATTAGTAAAGTGTATCGGCAACTCGAAGACACCGGGCTGGTGGAATCTCAGGCAGGGTCAGGCATTTATGTGAAAGCACAAGGTCACGAAGGTGGGACTCAACGCCAGTCTCCGATTCTCAAGCAGTATCCCGAAGCCTATAAAATTGTCCAAAACAGCCTTGACGAACTGCTGGCACAAGGTTGCTCTTTGAGCGAAGCCAGGGAACTGTTTTTAGGAGAAATTGACTGGCGGTTGCGCTGTAGTGCGCGGGTGCTGGTAACTGTCGAATCGCGAGATATGGGTGCAGGGGAGTTGATGGTGCAGGAACTGGAAACTTCTTTAGGAATTCCTGTGCAGTTAGTGCCGATGGAGGAACTCGCCCAAGCGCTAGAGCAAACGAATTCTGGCACAGTGGTAACCAGTCGTTATTTTATCGGACAAGCAGAAGCGATCGCCGCACCTAAATCAGTCCGCGTCATCCCCGTTGATATCCACGACTATGCCCCAGAAATCCAGGTAGTTCAAAGCCTCGCCCAAAATACCTGCTTGGGTGTGGTTAGTCTTAGTCTCGGTATCCTACGAATTGTAGAAGTAATCATCCACAGTTTGCGCGGGGATGATTTACTAGTGATGACGGCTCAACTTAAAGATCTCTACAAACTCAACGCCCTAGTTCGTAGCGCTCAAACCATTATTAGCGACCAAGCCAGCTATTCAACAGTAAAGGCAGCCATATTAGCCGCAAGAGAGGATATTATCCGTCCACCAGAGCTAATTTGCAGTGAGAATTACATTGGTACTAAGTCAATTAACTTGCTTAAACGCGAATTAGGCTTGGGTTAATTGGCACGGCTGTTGTAAGTATCCATGGCGGAAATGAGGAGTAATAATGACAATTGAAATGCACTCAACTGTAAGTTTGAAGGATAGCATTGAGCAGCGTCGTGCTGCCAGAGCATTCAAAAGTGATCCGATTCCAGAAGCAATTTTGGAGGAAATTCTGCGGTTGGGTGTCCGGTCACCATCCGGTTATAATTTACAGCCTTGGCGCTTTGTTGTCGTTCGAGAACAAGAAAATAAGGAAAAGCTGAAGGCTTGTGCTTTCAATCAGCGACAAGTTAGCGAAGCACCAGTGGTATTAATTTGCTGCGGTGATAGAAGAGTAGGGCAATCAGACTATATTGAATCAGTCATTCAGATGGGGATGGAGACGGGTGGAGTGAATCAGCAGTTTGCGGACGTGATGCGTCAGCAAATCCCGGCTTTGTTTGAATACCATCCTTGCTTTGAAAACGTTGAAGCTTGGACAAACCGCCACACTATGCTGGCTGTCGCTCACATTATGATTGTGGCAAGAAGTTTTGGTGTAGACAGTTGCCCAATGGA
>DATNQT010000024.1:0-5111 GCA_036703885.1 Candidatus Sericytochromatia bacterium | reverse complement strand
GCTCTAAGGGCAGCTTCTGGATTAGCAACGACGAAATCAATTACCCGTTGACGCCCCCACTGACGTGCTAGAGGACGTGCTACCTGCGCCCGTGTAAACAGCAGATCCACTAAAGGAGCGTTACACAACCAACGAGGTCGTCGTTTCAGCAACTGTTGACCCGCCGCCCGAAAGCGATCAAACTCTTCTTTGAGATAAATCCCTCCACCCGCATTGAGGCAAATCACACCCAAGACCCGCTCAGGCTGCTTCAGCGCCCCCCACAGGGCAATGCTGCCACCTAACGAATGCCCAATCAGCCAAGCACGGTCTATATTCAGCTGTTTTAAAAGTATGCCCAAATCAGCCGCGTAGGCAGCTAGAGTATAGCTGGAAGTAGATAGCTCATAAGCATCGGCGTCTGGCAATTCTGTATTAATCTGCGATCGCGCCTCCTGACTTTTATCCACAGTGGTCTGGGAATCACCAAATCCGCGTAAGTCATAAATTAGGCACTGATAGTCCAATGTCAATCGCTCAATTAGCGGTTGCCAATAGCTACGGCTGAGAAGCCAGCCGTGGATGAAAACAAGTACTGGGGAGGAGGATGCAGTGGGAGGCGTTAAGTCGTAAGCGTGAGTAGCTCCCAGAATCTTAATAGTTGCCATATCCTCATCCTATCGGAGAATGGGCAACAGGGGATACGGGATACGGGATAGGGAATTTTGTCCTTGAGTCACAGTGAAACCACCTTTGCCCCCTAAGAAACTATTCTCCTACTCCAGAGCGAGCAACAAGTTCAAATAGCAGCTAGGAGCGAATTTCATCTAATTTGGCACGTACTGCCTGAATATCCTGCCACATCAGCCACTTAGGTGCCCCTTGCTCCCGTGAAGGATTCCGCAATAGGTAAGCGGGGTGGAGAATTGGCATACACAGACGCCCTTCCCACTCAATCCAAGTGCCTCGAATTTTAGTAATACCGCGCTTATCACCAGTCAACGCTTTGACTGCGGTCGCACCTGTAAGCAGAATAATCTTCGGATCTACCATGCGAATTTGTTCTAATAAATAAGGCTTGCAAGCGGCGACTTCGTCAGCTGTGGGAACTCGATTGCCAGGTGGTCGGCACTTATTAATATTGCAGATATAGACATCCTGCTCAGAGTCGAGTTTAACAGCCGCGAGTATTTTCTCTAACAGTTGTCCTGCTTTCCCCACAAACGGCAAACCCGTCTCGTCTTCGTTTTGACCTGGCGCTTCCCCAATAATCATGATTGGGGCGTTGAGGCTGCCACGTCCAACCACAGCATGAGTGCGAGTCGCTCCCAAATCACAACGCTGGCAAACGTTGCAGTGTTCTGCTAGCGGCACCATTGAATCATATGTGCCAGGAGGAATGGGAATTTTGGCATTAGTGGGAATTAGATCGGGTTGGGAGTTAGCTGGCGTTGATTGTGTCAACGCTGACTGGTCAAACAGGCTCAATTGTTCTTCGTCGGACATGAATCTAAAAGTGTTGTATCCGTGGATGCACAGATGGCGAATAAGGTGTACAAGCCCTTTAAATTTTAGAGTGGATTGTTGACATCCTCCTCGGCGTGAACGCACGAGGATTCCTAAACCTCACGATTTAGGTTTCTGCATCTTACTCTTTCGAGGATTTCGCAACTGCCGTTTAGACTCATGCCCATCAGGTCTTACGTTCGCTCCGCAGACTATCACCGCAAGCCCTGCGGCGAGAATATTTTGTGCGGCATTGATGTCTCGATCGTGATGCGTCCCACACTCAGGACAATCCCACTCTCGAACATCAAGCGGCAACTTATCGACAATGTGACCGCAGTTTCCACAGCGTTTAGAGCTGGGGAACCATCGGTCGATCTTAATCAGTGTCCGACCGTACCACTGGCACTTGTATTCCAACTGACGAACCAGCTCAGCCCAACTAGCATCAGCAATAGATTGTGCCAGCTTGTGGTTGTTCATCATGTTTTTCACTGCCAAGTCCTCAACGGCAATCGTTTGGTTTTCGCGTACCAGTCGAGTTGTCAGCTTGTGAAGGAAATCTGTTCGAGCATCAGCAATAAGAGCGTGGATTCGGGCTACTTGGAGTTTTGCTTTTTCCCTATTCAAGGAGCCTTTAACTTTTCGAGACAGTGCTTTTTGTGCTTGTCTCAACTTATATCGAAGGCGCTTAAAATGCTTGGGATTGGCAATCTTTTCCCCATCACTGGTTGCAATCAAGGAGGTGATTCCCGCATCAATGCCCACGACTTTATCGGTTTGAGGCAGTACCTTAACCGTGTGGTCTTCAACCAGCAGCGATACGAACCAACGTCCCGATGCGTCCAACCTCACCGTGACAGTAGTTGGTTGGCAGTTGAAAGGAAGGGTGCGACTCCAGCGAATTTGCAGAGGGTCATTACACTTTGCCAGCCACAGTTGTCCGTTGTTCCACTTAAAGGCAGAGCGGGTAAACTCAGCGCTGCCGCCACTTCGCTTCTTTTTGAAGTTGGGGTACTTGGCACGACCCGCCCAGAAGTTAGCAAAGGCTTTTTGCAGGTTTCTCAACCCCTGCTGCAATGGCACGCAGCTAACGTCATTGAGAAATTGCAAGTCTTGTTGCTTTTTCCAGTTCGTCAGCATGGCGGATGTCTGCTTATAGTCAATCCGCTCCGTATGAGCGTACCACCCTTGGGTGCGAGTATGCAACGCTTTGTTGTAGACCAACCGAACACAGCCCAATGTGCGGCGCAAGAGTTGTTCTTGCTCCGGCGTTGGGTAAAAGCGATATCGGTAGGCGCGTTGAGGCATGACTCACATTCTACCAGCTATCGTGTGAACTGGAAAAAGAGCAGGCTTCGCCGTGAGCCTCAGCCGAACGGTGTTGAACCCCCTCTTTTTCCCTCAATGACCCTCCCCGCCCTCAAAGGGCAGGGTTTCTCGGAGGTTCCGATGATGATAGAGAGCGATCGCCAAGCACGGGGATTTTTTGTAAAAAATCAACCCTTTAGTCCAAGGCAGCTTTAAAAAAAATCAGTCATGATAAGGGCAACGAAGCTTTTAAATGCCGGAGGAAACCGTGTCATCTGCACCGCTATTTAGCGATCGCGTCGATGCTGGGGAGCAGCTGGCTCAATCGCTTAAAACCCACCTAAACGAGCTGAAAGCAACTGGCATTGATGCTTTGCCAATTGTGTATGCACTACCACGCGGCGGCATTCCACTAGCAGTACCCGTGGCACGTCAACTGAATTGTCCTCTGGATATTGTGGTGGCAAAAAAAATTGCAATGCCTCAAAATCCAGAATTAGCAATTGGTGCTGTTACTTCCCAAGGACACGTTCTTTGGGCAAAACAAAGGATATTTGGAAAAAAAAATTCTAATGTGCTAGAAACTGCCCTGCATCAAGCTCAAGAAAAAGCTCAAGAGCAGCTAGCTCAACTCTCTATTGGTTGTCCTAAAGTTAATCCCCAAGGAGCTATAGCGCTCTTAGTTGATGATGGCATCGCTACAGGGATGACGATGGCAGCAGCAACGCAAGCTCTGAAAGCGCAAGAGCCAGCACAGATTTGGATTTGTGCACCAGTAGCGCCCCTAGGATTGATGAAGTGGCTTTCTCAATGGTGCGATCGCGTTGTTATTTTGGAAACACCCGACCCTTTCTTGAGTGTCAGCCGCTTCTATGCTGAATTTCCGCAAGTTGAAACCGAGGAAGCTTTAATTCATTTACAGAAATATAACCATTTAACTGCCCAGCAGTGAAGAGAGCTAGGGATAGGAAAAGCAGGAGTAGCCACACTAAACTAAGAACTAACAACTAACAATGAGTATTGAGTAATGAGATTTTTGCAAACTTGGTGGCGGACTGTAATTTTTTCAATACAGCATAATCCACCTCAGTTTATTGAGTATTTGATGGTGTCATTTGCGGTGGCTTTAGCGATGAGGAGGTTCTTTACACCTGAATGGCCTTACCTAGTACTGAGTGCGAGTTTGGCAATCGGAGCAGCTGTCTCAATGTGGGTACGGGAACTGATGATACCTTCACCTCATAGCTACGTGTTCAAGCTGCTAGGCGTTTCGTTGCTGATCTACAGCTTATATGCCTTTGCTGACTTAGCTCCTTATTTATAGGCACGAGTGCAGGCTGGCAGAAATAAATAGCCGACATATAAGTAGTTGAACACCCCACAGTTAAAGAACTTTTAACTTCTAGGGGAGCGGTACTAGCTAACAAGGATATTAGCTCGACTGGTGGAGAATTAGACGATTCCTCGCTGGGTCGTAAGCGTAAATTTCTTTACCGTGGGAAGCTGTGGTAACTTCTCCTGGAGGCGGGTATCCTAGGTTGGTGAGCTGGGCGATCGCTTCTTCCAAGTCCTCTACTTCTAAACACAAGCTCATCCCACTTTGGGTAAAATTGGCAAACTCTTGCTCATGGTTCTCTTTCGGCTTGAAGATTCCCAGGCGTAATCCTGAGAGCTGAAACTCAGCATAAATCTTCGGAATAAAGGGCGAGGGTTCTTGAGTCAACAACTGGGAATAGAACTCAACTAAAGTATCGATATCAATAGCAGCTAGGGTAACGAAGGCATCAGTGTAGCGAAACCTCATATCGGGTAGAACTCGGCAAAAAGGTAGATTGTGCTTATTATTCAGGAGTTTAACGCCCAAGAATGTCTACTTGCTCCCCGCAATTCCCTACAATGATTCCAGTAGCCAGTAGAGATCTAAAAGCCTGAGTATGGCAAAAACCGTTGCTGATGTCATGACCCTTGACCCCATTGTGGTCAAACCTGAAATGCCTATCAAGGAAGCAATCAAAATTCTTGCAAAACAACGCATCAGCGGTTTGCCAGTGGTGGATGACACAGGCAAATTGGTAGGCGTTCTTTCAGAAACAGACTTGTTGTGGCAGGAAACCGGGGTAGAGCCGCCCCTCTACATCACGTTTCTGGACAGCGTTATCTACTTAGAAAACCCAGCCCGTCATGATAAGGAGCTGCACAAAGCAGTAGGGCAAACGGTTGGGGAAGTGATGAGCGACGAGCCAGTAACGGTAACGCCCGATCAACCCCTGCAAAAAGCTGCCAAGCTGATGCAGGAGAGATCGATCCGACGACTG
>DATNQT010000023.1:0-4851 GCA_036703885.1 Candidatus Sericytochromatia bacterium | reverse complement strand
TTGGCAAAGCCGTAATGCCGACTCAATAAGTATTTACTGAGTAATTTGGGGCTTTAGTGATGGTATTGACATAGAAGTCAGAACCCACCGTTAGGCGCAAATCTTTTTGTGGGTCAACGAGGATTTGGCTGTTGTTTGGCTGCTGATTAGAGCCGCGACTAGTCAGAACATTGCCCAAAATACCCCCAATACCTCTAGCTTGTCCCAAAATACCTCCAACACTCCCGACTTGGCTCAACATATCCCCAATGCTTCCTCCTTGCCCAGTCACACGCCCTAGAAGCACCTGAGCCGCCGTGTTGATTGCAGTATCTCCTATTGTTCGTTGCAGACTCCCCAGACCGCTGGTAGATTGCTGCTCAGTAAGCAGCAATGAAGTGGCATTCAAACTGTTATAAGATTGGTTCCCCACGCTCAATCTTTGAGCAACGAACTGAGCGCCAAGAAAGGAAGAACCACTATAACGAGGTACAATCTGACCCTCAATCTGACTACCTTTGGGAATTAAAATTTCTCCTTTTGAGTTTTGGATGTCCTGAGCAACAATTAAGGTTAGAGATTTGGTTTCCCCCGGAGCTACAACTATTTTGTCCAACACCTTATATTCGACATTTATTGTCGTGCCTTGCGGAACCCTATATTCTGCCGTTTGAGTGTTTAGGTCGCTGATTACAGTTTGAGTCGTGGAGCCGTTTTTGGTGGATTGATTATTTCCAGGAGATACCTGAGCCATATATTGAGAAGTATCGATTCCGCTCGAAATGGGAGGCAATAGTCCTTCATTTAAGTTAGCCGCCCTTGCGGGTGTCGAAATTACTATCGAGGATGCTGCTGTAGCTCCTAATGCCAAGACCAATAGCGCTACACTTCTTGAGCGCCCAAGAAACAAACTAGACATAAAAAAACATCTCCTTTCCATAAAATTATTTGAGATTACCCAATCCTAAAGTTGAGAATCTATCGACTCTGTATTCCTGGACTAAACAGAGAGATTCAAGTTCCAGCTTGGTCAAGTCTTCATAAACTTTGGCTATTCAGATCTCCGACTTCTTGAAGAAGTCGGAGATCTTGGCCTTTTTCTTCAGTGTAAGCAAAGTGGACACTTCAGCCACATAAGACATCTTTTTTAAGTTCTCCCCTGTAATTTCCCTGAGTGACATCAGGCTTTCCGCAGGAATTTTCAGTAATTTTCTCGTTGGTGGTGACGCTCACCTGCCGATAGAGTGCGGTATATGAGACAAGGTACGCCCCAGCCAATGACATTAACAGGAGATATACAAGTGACTAATACCTCCACTCTCACACTTTATAGCTATGCCAATCCCACTAACGCTCTACAAGTGATTCGGATTATCAATGTTCCTAACGGCTACTTCGAGAAAGTAATTTTTCCCAAGCAACGTCTTTTGTTTGAGACGCAACCCGAAGCGGAATTAGAAGTTTATGCTAGCCAGCAGGGTCAGGCTGTCTTGGAGAAGAAGATACCTGTCGTTTGCCTACAAATCCAGCAGCATACTTCTCGTTAGCTGTCCTTAGGGAATTGTACAAGCTGGACTCTGGTCATCCAGAAGTGAGTGCATTTTAGCCGCCAACCCTACTCTATCGCCCAACTCAAACAACAGCGTGGACATAGCGCAAACGCCATCGTAAACGATAGTATTTCATACTCAACAAAAGTTAATGATTAAGGAACCACAGACGATGCAAGTGACAGCTTTAGTCAGCGTCATCCTACTAACAACAATAGGATTAGTATCCAATTCTTCAGGCTTACCTCAAACGGCTTCTAGCTCCCAGATCAAGCAAGCTTTTGGCGTTCAAAAGTGGAGCCGAACCATCCAAGCCGTTAATCAAATTAACAGGGCTACTAATACTAACCCCAATTCCGAACTCACGCTGTATCAATCCTTACTCTCGCACAAGTGAAAGCGCATCTGTCAAAGAAATAAAGTTTCATTATTTCAGCCCCCTTGCAGGGATTTAGAGTCTGGCGACTAATCACACAACTCAATGCTTTAAGCGGCGGAGTGTCAAAAATCTTGACGCGAGAGCAAAGACACGACAGACTCTTGATGCCGTAAGGCGAAGCTATCGGAGACAACCAATGCTGGAAGTTCGCCCACTGGGGCTTGTGGGGTAAAGTTGAGGCTCGAATGAGCAAGCCAGTTGCCTTTGACTCGCCATCCAATTGTGTCACCAAAGCAACACCAAGCCTTCCAGTTTGCCTTATGGGTATCTACAACTTTCTGCCAAATGCATTTTTGGACGCTTAAGCCAAAGCGATCGCTACTATATTCTCTCCAAAGTTGGTCAACGATTCGTAATTCGCGATCGGGGAAGGTGTCAATATCTGCAACTCTCAACCAACCTTCTCGTCCCGATGCTTTGAGCATCAATGCGGCAGTTTCCTTGTCTGCCTCTTGCCATTTCCCAACCGCAAGTAAGTTCCGCAATCTGTCATAATCGCCTGGAGAAAGTCCCGGCATGACTTGGCTTCTCCCCAATAGTGACAGCCATTCTTGCACGGACTGAGGACGACCTTCTGGTTTGAGCGCCATGCCTTTGAGGATGCCTTGCTCGACGCGATCGCTAATTTTTGGATTAAGCTGCTTGGGTGGCTCTAATGACGTACCATATGCCCTCACGGGTGAAGGCATCGGCATTTCTCCTGTTACCAAGGAATACAGGGTTGCCGCTAAGGCATAAACATCCGTGTAAGCCCCCCGTTTTGCCCGCCAATCATACTGCTCAATAGGTGCAAAACCATCCGATAGAGACTGGGTATGGGTTTGAGTCAAATTCGGCGTAAACTCACGAGCAATGCCAAAATCAATTAACACCGCTTCCGACTGACTCTTTCGCACCATAATGTTGAGCGGCTTGATGTCGCGGTGCAGTAAACCGTTATTGTGAACCAGCGTTAGCGCTTCCCCAATCTGCTGAATGTAGCGCAAGGCTTCAGACTCTGGCAAAACGCCTTGATGCAAAACCCGATGGGCTAAATCTTCCCCATCGATATATTCCATCACCATGCCCCACAAGTCACCCTCTTGAATGACTTCATCTACCCGCACGATATGAGGATGACGGAATTTAGCTAAACGTAGCGCTTCATTAAGAAAATCTTGCTGAAACTTTGCAAAATCATATTGACGTTGCAACCAGTCGTTGAGGGTTTTAATAACTAATTGATTGCCCTGTTTATCTTTAACGAGATAAGTGATGCCAAAGCCACCTTGTCCGAGTGCTTTTTCAATGGTGTACTTGCCGCGCTGCAACTTCTGCCCTGGTTTCCAAGCCATTGTTCACGACTCCTTGCATTTGCATCAATTTTGGCAAAGCTTGAATTGATTAATATTATAGTATTTTTGTACTATCAAGTCAAGAAAAAAAGCGATCGCGCTTTACTAAATTTGTTATTTAGACTTATATATTCGTTCAAGAGTCTTGAGGATAAAATTCTGTAAAAAACCTTATTAAACTGCCTCAAGTAGTGCGAAAAAAATTTCATCCTTCACAAACAGACCATCTGTTCCTGCTAGAAAAGGTATTGGATGAGTTTCAGCTAGTGCAGCGTGGCGGAAATACCTATCCAGTTGAAAAAGGTTACTGCACAAGCAATATTCATAAAAGCCCTCTGCCCGGTCACTGAGCGTGTCGAAGTGCTGCCTTCTGCCTTCTTGCACTAGTTTCTGAGCGTATGAGGCACCTGCAACCCCAACGTCAGTGCTCTTATTGCCATAAACAGAGACAGTGCTAGCCATAATAGATGACCGCTGTGGAAGTACCAGGCAGCGATCGCCATTGGGGCAAAGCCTACTAAGACAGCTTTTAGCATCGATTGACGAAGCACACGCCCTCGAGTCAAACCCAGGAAGTAGCCGTCTAACATATAGGCAATTGACCCAAATCCTAGAACGGGTAACAGCCAAGGAACATAATGAGACAGGCGATCGAGAATCTCGGTATGGTTGGTCAACAGGCTGAACAAGGGTTTGGGATTAACCAGGAAAGCGATCGCAACCATCAATCCCAAACACAAGCTGCTTCCCCCAGACACCTGCACTAATCGCTTTAGTCCGTTAGTCGTTCCTTTACCTTGAAAAATCCCTGCAAAACTCTCTGTCGCAAATGCCAACCCATCAATGAAATAAGCTGCCAGCGTCACAACTTGCATGAGTACCGCATTAGTCGTCAGCACAACGGTTCCCAACGTCGAACTCAAGTTAGTGAAAATCGCGAACGTGGAGATTAACGCGAAGGTGCGAATGAGAATCTCGCCGTTGAGGGTGAAGGCAACTTTCATAGCATCCAGATCGAACAGCTTTCCAGCTAACGCTTGCACCTGCTCAAAGCGAACTTCTCGGCAAACGAGCAGGACTCCCACCAGCAGCATGAGATATTGACTTGCTGCCGTTGCCAGTCCAGCACCCGTACTTTCCCATCCCCATCGAAGGATAAATAGGTAGTCCAGCAGTACGTTTGCCCCACTGCTGATGGCTGAGAGTAGCAGTACGCGATCGCTCTGTCCTCGCCCCAGAAACCAACCCACTATTACAAAGTTGATCAGCGTTGCGGGAGCGCCCCAGATCAGAGCATTGTAGAAGGCTTGTCCCGATACTTTAACCTCAGGTGTTGCACTTAAAAGGGCAAAGCCCAACACTCGCAACGGTTGTTGTAAGACTAGAATTGCCAGTCCCAGTCCCAGTGCTAAGACTCCATGACGTAACCCAATCAGCAGCACCAATTCCTCATCTTCGCGCCCCACTGCCTGGGCAGTCATTCCAGTCGTGCCCATGCGCAGGAAGCCAAATGTCCAGTAAATATAGTTGAACAGAACTGTTGCCAATG
>DATNQT010000022.1:0-6763 GCA_036703885.1 Candidatus Sericytochromatia bacterium | reverse complement strand
GGTATCAGTGCTGTTGGCTACGTCAGTTCCGGCGCGGCATTACTCCTAACTGCTCTACGCCCTGCAGTACGAACCTATGAATATCTTGCCGCCCGTTTAGCGGTAATTCAACAGGAATTTACTTATCCCAGAGAAGACATTTGGGAACTACGAAACCGCTTCAGCAGTCTGGAAGAATCTGTCAAGCGCCTCGAAGAGCAAATGGACCCTGAAGAACCCTACTCCTGGGTAGCCACCTACCAGCGTTATCAGGAAGAAACTCGTAAAGAGTTAGCCCGCCTTGGGGCGTCTTTGGAAGAACAAAGAGCCACAAATGAATCCCAGCACGAACGTCTATCCAGAGAAGCCAGACAAGCGATCGCTCAATTAACAACTGACAGTCAATTCCTCGACCACGTTCGCGAAATTATCCGCTTTTTCAAGACGGCTTAAGCAGCTGAACATCAACCAAGGCAGTGGCTAGGGGCGACCCGCCTAGATTAGCTAACAACGAAGTCTTTTAAATTGCTTGGGTCGCCCTCTTCTAAATCGAGCGAGTCACCCTCTAGAATCTAGATGTTTTTTATAGGTATTCTAAAGAACGGAGAGAGAGGGATTCGAACCCTCGTTAACGTCACCGCTAAACAGCATTTCCAGTGCTGCGCCTTCAACCACTCGGCCATCTCTCCAGGGGATTTATCCATGCATGAGCTTTAACAAAATCAAAACTCAGCGCACGATCTAAGATTATACACTATATGAATGACTAAGCTTTATAAAATCCGAATTCACGATCGCCAAACCGATACTCTGCATACTTTTGAAGTGCCAGATGACCGCTATATTCTACAAGCGGTAGAAAACCAGGGTGGCAATCTTCCCTTCTCTTGCCGCAATGGGGCTTGCACTACTTGTGCTGTGCGGGTTATAGCAGGTACAGTTCACCAGCCAGAAGCGGTGGGACTTTCTCAGAAGTTGCGTGACAAGGGCTATGCTCTGTTATGTGTGAGTTATGCCCGCTCAGACCTGGAAGTAGAAACGCAGGATGAAGATGAAGTCTACGAACTTCAGTTCGGTCGCTACTTCGCGAAGGGAAAGGTTTGGTTTGGACTGCCACTGGAGGAGGACTAGTACCGCTCCCTTGAAGAATGAAAATGGAAAGGGTAATGCTCTCCATAGCCAAGCAACTCATCTCCTCTCCTGCTCATAGCCGCCTTCAAGAGCGTGAAGCTTCTTTAATGACTATAGTTGGGCGGTTCGGCATTTTTTGCTGCTGCCTGTTGCTTGCAGGTTGTCAATTCCATTCGACCGCCAATACCATCACCGTTCAGGTGCAGCAAGCAGTCAGCGGACAAACCATAGATGTATTGAACCCACAACGGCAACCCGCGTTGATTGAGCGGGTACGATTGATTGGTATAGAGGCTCCAGACTTGAAGCAGTACCCTTGGGGAGCAGCGGCAAAAACTCGCCTTGAGCAAATAATTAGTGAAAAATCTGGTCAGCCACTCGCCTTACAACCTGTTGTTCTGGAGCCAGATATACAGGAAAAAGACAGCTATGGTCGCTGGTTGGCTTATGTTTGGCATAATAATGTGTTGGTTAACGAGCAGCTGGTAAAAGAGGGGTATGTGCTAGCTGCACCGCGATCGCCTAACAAAAAATACGATACTCGCCTTGCTCGTGCCCAAGAATACGCCAGACTAATGGGATATGGCATCTGGAACCCAAAGCAACCGATGCGCTTAACCCCAGCAGAATTTCGTCGTCTCCCCCCTACCCCACCACCATGAGCTTAAATCGAGTTAATTAAATACTTATTCTCATCTCCTTCACTTAGCACTCAACACTCAGCACTTTCAAAAATGAACCAATCTACCGCCGAACAGCTGCAAATCTTCCTAGACGTTGCCACCGAAGCCGCAATGGCAGCTGGCGCTATCTTACAAGCCTACTGGGGGAAATTGGTTTCTGTAGAAGAGAAAGGGCGTCCGGGAGACTTAGTTACTGCTGCTGATAAAGATGCTGAAGCAGCAATCCTCAAGGTACTGCGCCGTCATGTCCCCCAACATTCCATCCTTGCAGAGGAATCAGGACAAATGGGAGATCAGGGAAGTGAATACCTTTGGGCGATCGATCCCCTAGATGGCACCACAAATTACGCTCATCAATATCCAATTGCTGCTGTATCTGTCGGACTCCTGATTTCAGGAACACCTCAGGTGGGAGCAATTTATAATCCATTTCGTGATGAGCTGTTTCGTGCAGCTAGAGGTCTAGGAGCAACTTGCAATCGTCGCCCGATCCAGGTTTCCCAAACATCTAACCTTAGCAAAAGTCTTCTCGTTAGTGGCTTTGCCTATGACCGACGCGAAACCTCAGACAACAACTACGCTGAGTTCTGTCACCTCACTCACCTAACTCAAGGTGTCCGCCGTAGCGGCGCTGCATCTCTCGATCTGTGTGACGTTGCTTGTGGAAGACTGGATGGCTACTGGGAACGGGGACTTTCTCCTTGGGATATAGCAGCCGGAATCGTACTGGTAGAGGAAGCTGGTGGTAAAGTGACAGCCTATGATAGTAGCTCGTTAGATATGGCTTCAGGTCGGATTTTGGCAACGAACGGTCAGATTCATGACAACCTGAGTAAAGAACTTTTACAAGTTCCGCCTCTATCCTCTTGGAGATAATTTTGATTATTTAGTCATGAACTTCCAGTTCTTCACCAACTGATGAAAATCCCTTCCCAAGACTGGGTAAACTGATTCTAATAGAAACGAAGTATCTTCTCAGTCTCTTGGTTAATCAAGCTACGGTTAAAGCTTCACAGTTCTATGAAAATCTAAGACATACTAGAAACAATTCTTTCGGCACACAGCTGGGACAGCGCCCTATGTCTTTTAATATTGAACGCGGACTCTTCAAGTTTGATTTTATTGATCATCACGCAGTTTTAGGAATTCCAGTTAATGCAGACGTTAAGGAAGTCCGCAAACGGTATATCCAGATTACTCGGAAACTGCATCCGGATAGTTGCAAAGCCGAAACCGAAGCGGAAAAAAAGTTGGCAAATCAGCTGCTATCAAAACTGGTTATTCCAGCCAACGAACAGCTATCTAAGGGCTATCGCGACTACGTAGTGAGTCTGGGGCATATGGGTAGGCGTCTGGCTGGGGAAAAAGGAAAAATTCCCTTGAGTAGTGAAGCGGCATTAAAACTCTCAAAGGCAGGTCCAAACCTAGACAACTCCTACAAGACTTTGGTACAAAATATTGCCGCTAAACAATACGAACCCTTTGACCAAGCTTTGGACAAAATTGCCCAAATCAGTGAACTCAATATGGTTTACCTGATGTTGACAGGGGGCAAAATCGGTGCGGGAGCACCTACAGGTGGCGGACAACTCGTTACTGGAGGGTCTAGTAACGGTCAAGGAGTAACTTCAGGGGCTAAGGGCGGTCAAGGAGCAACTGTAGGGGCTAAGGGTGGATCGGTGCTAGACAAGGCGGGGCAGCTACCCGACTCGGGACTATCGAGAGTTTCTGAGTATATTCGTCGTGCGGAAGGCTATATGGCAAAGCAAAATTTTGCAGGAGCCGTTTTGGAGTTGCGAGAGGCGCTGAAGCTGGAGCAAACCAATAGCCGCTGTCATACCTTACTAGGAGTCGCTTATTTGAAGCAAAATCAGGTGACAATGGCTAAGGTTCATATTAATAAAGCCTTGCAATTGAATCCTAAAGACGAGTTGGCTTTGAAGGGCAAACATCATCTTGATGGGCTGGCTCAGAAAAACAACAGTGGTGGGAAGCCACCAGTTCCTCCTAAGCCAGACCAGAGCAAACCGTCCGATAAATCCGGTGGCACAGGTTTATTTCGTAATCCGTTCAAGAAAAAGTAATGGTTCATCAACCACCAGCGGGTGCGAGGGATTTGCTGCCCCTCGAAGTTGCCCAAAAACGTTGGATTGAAGACCGCTTGCAGCAGGTATTTCATCGGTGGGGATATCACCGAATAATCACTTCTACCCTGGAGTGGTTAGATACTTTAATGGCAGGCGGGGCAATTGAGCGTTCAACAGTTATCCAGTTGCAAAATGCTGAGGAGGAGACACTGGGGTTACGCCCAGAACTAACCGCTTCGATCGCACGGGCAATGGCAACCCGACTTGCAGGAAGTACTAGTGAGGCAACACTATCCCTGCCGCAACGACTCTACTACAATGCCAATGTATTCCGCCGCCCAAGTGTTGGTCACCACGGGCGTCAATTGGAGTTCTACCAGTCAGGCGTCGAGCTGCTAGGTGCAGTTGGACTGTTGGCGGATGCGGAAATTCTCCTATTGCTTACCGATAGCCTGAATCAGCTAGGCTTGCAGCAGTGGCACTTGATTTTAGGAGACGCGGGGCTAACGAGATCGCTTCTTTCTCCCTTCCCGCAACCCTTACAAGATAAGGTGCGTCATGCGATCGCTCATCTCGACCGCGTCACCCTGGAAACGCTGCCCCTTTCACCAGAATTGCGAGAGCGAGCGCTGTTGCTCTTTGACCTCCGGGGACGCCCTGCGGATGTTTTGCAAAAGGTTTCTAGTCTAGATTTGAACTCATCCGAGCAGGAAATTGTTAACAGCCTCAAATCCCTAATAGAACTCCTCGAACAATGCTCACCTAGTCTCTTACCCATCACTCTCGACTTGAGCTTAGTTCAAACCATCAACTATTACACGGGCATTGTCTTTCAAGTTGTAAGTAATACCGATGTAGGAGCGCGAGTTTTAGGTCAGGGAGGTCGTTACGATCAACTCCTGGGACTGTATCATCCTCAAGGAGATTATCCAGGAATCGGGTTTTGCCTCAACATCGAAGATCTACACTATATATTGCTCTCTAGCTCTCATCTGCCTCGCCAGACACCAGCCAGTGACTGGTTAGTTGTTCCAGAGATGCCCCAAGCGGAAGTGGCTGCATTTACCTATGCTCAAAAACTCAGAGATTCTGAGCATTTGGTGCGGGTAGAGATGGATTTAGGAGGGCGTTCGCCCGCAGATATTCGGAATTATGCCCGTCGCCGTCGTATCACCTATATTGCCTGGATTAAAGCCGACGGCACGCCAGCAATTGAAACTCTAAGTTAGGGAAATAAAGTTCAGTTTTTGGCGATGTTGGTAAACGGCATAAAAGGTCATGGAGTAGCAGAAATATAAATAGCAAGTTCTGGAAAACTCCACTTGGTGCTAGAACCTTTGGGGTTTTCTTTTCCTTCTGGATGCAACATAATTTTTCATATTCGCCACTACGGCTCTTTTCCCTATCAGAAATGCATCTGTTGTCGGTTAAGACCATTACATAAATATTCATCCTTAGCAGCAACTATGAAACTTCATCAAATATTTATCTCCATCGTCTTTTGTCTGAGTGGAATAGGAGTAACTCAACTAGCTTCTGCTGAACCCTTATCAACCTCTATGACTCAAAGAGACGGAGCTGTAAGCTCTAAAGCCTGTATGGAGCAGGCAAGAACAGGATTGCAGCGAATGAATTTTCTAAATATTGAGGTTAGTGAAGCATCAACTAAAGGAGATTATCAAGACTATTTAGCGATTGTCGGCTGTTATGAGGTGAAATCAACCAAAGGAGTTTTAGTACAATCTATCATTGTTAGTGGACCTTCTAAGGCTGAGGCAAGGCGACTTCGGGAAGAACTGATAAAGGCAATGGATTAAGTAACTGTTTCAAAAAGCTCTAAGAATGATAATCGTCTATTTACGATGCTACTTAATTGTTACAAATCTCTACATAATTCAAGCCAAACTTCATCAAATTTTTCTTTTAAAGCGAGAAATTTAAAGCTTCCGTGTAGATGACTGCCAAATAGCAACTTACCTTAAGGCATCGTGTTAGGGTTGATTCTGAAATATCCTGATTTTTAGGTTGTTTGGGAATACCTTGGTAGTGTCTTAAATGCTACCAAGGTTTTTTTGATGAAGCTAAAAGAACTTGCATATTACCTTTCTTCTATCTAAAGAAAGATTTCTACTGTTGAAGTATTAACAGTAGAGGCTCGGAAAAGGGAATTTATTTTAAGCTTGACAGTTAGTGGTGCTTTCTGTGTTGTAGCCACTATCATTGAAACCCTTATCGGCAGTACCCTATCATTTGTCCATCGACTCACACACGATAAACGCGATCGGCTTAAATAAATATCAATATTCCCAAATGTGGAGCAATCAAATCGCCAAAGGGTATTAGCTTAAGATCAAAAAAGGGAATTCTTACCTAGCCCTCTGGTGCTAAAACTCACCTCACACCAGACGGCGAAAAACACAAGCGAGATTGCTTTGCAGATGTATAGTTCAAACAACAACAGCCACCAGTTCAGCTATCAAGAGGTTTACCCTTGCCCAGTCTGCCGCTTCACTCAGCTCAAAGCGATGCCGTTGATGGAGGCAATGGCGTGTGATACCTGCCGTCATATTTTCACCCCTGATTTGGAAAGACAATTGCTTAAAATGGCTGACCGACACCCTCCCCTTACATGGTCGTGGAATGGTCGGCATTGGACGGGAGCACATCTAGAGGGGGTTGAATGGGGAGGGGTTTACTGGCTCTTTGCCGTTGCGCTTGTCGTCCTCCCGACTACCATCATTGGGCTATCGGCTTACACATTCCCCTCAAGTCCTGATAGTGCCTTGTCTTGGCTACCCTTCGTTTGGACTGGATTAACCTTTTTGTCCCATCTGGCAATTGTGGGATGGCTGGTTATGGAGTTTTATCAATTTCCAATTCGGG
>DATNQT010000021.1:0-9141 GCA_036703885.1 Candidatus Sericytochromatia bacterium | reverse complement strand
TGGTTCTCCTGGATTCACCGGGACGACCTTGTAAACTTAATCCTGGAAGCCCTTACTCGCTCCGACCTTGAGGGTGTCCTCAATGCCACCGCACCCAACCCCGTTCGGATGTCGGAACTTTGTCAAACACTTGGGGAAACGATCAATCGTCCTTCTTGGTTGCCAGTTCCGGGTTTTGCCTTAGAAGCTCTTCTGGGAGAGGGTTCCAAGCTCGTCTTAGAAGGTCAGCAGGTACTACCTAAAAGAACAACTAGCTACGGCTTCAAATATCAATATCTAACTGTAAAAGAAGCCCTCGCAGAAATTTTGACTTCTAGTTAGTGCAAGAAGGCAGCACTTCGACACGCTCAGTGACCGGGTAGAAGGCAGCACTTCGACACGCTCAGTGACCGGGCAGAAGGCAGAAGGTCAAAAGGCTTGGACTTTTTACTTTTGGCTCTGTTGTTAACTGGTCACTTATTTCCGCCATGCTGCACTAGTTTAGACACCATAAGCAATGCCTAATGAAAGTATGAAAATCTTCCTATCCTGACACCTAACACCTAATTTTCCAGGTAGCTTAGTTTCTCGATGTAAAAATGGCGGCTTCAATGCTAAGAAGTGCTGTTTCTAGGTCGTCATTGACAATTTGCAGATCGAATTCATCCGCCGCGTCTATTTCAGCTTTGGCACGACTCAGGCGTTTAGCGATCGCTTCCTCACTATCTTGACCTCGACTGCGAAGCCGTTGTTCTAGTTCAGCTACGGATGGGGGCAAAATGAAAATCCGTAAGGCACTTGGAAAGGTTTTGTGGATTTTCCTGGCTCCCACCACTTCAATTTCTAAAATCACTGACTGACCGAGTTGAATGTGCTGTGCTACTGCGGAACGCGGTGTCCCATAGTAATTCCCCGCATACTCTGCCCACTCCAGAAGCTCGCCAGCTTCTACCATGTGTTCAAATTCGTCACGGCTGACAAAGTAATAGTGTTTTTCGTGAATTTCGCCGGGACGGGGTTGGCGTGTTGTTGCCGAAATGGAAAGATACAGTTCTGGATGCCGTTGTAGGAGCGATCGCAATAAAGTTCCTTTACCAACGCCACTTGGACCCGTTAATACGATCAGTCTGCCTAGTTGCATTTGAGTACTTCTTAATGACAAGGGCGCTTTTTTATCTAGGGTCATCGTTACTAGCCTTTTTTGCCAATGAATAATGACCAATGACAACAAACAAGGGAACCAAAAATAGAGCAACTAAATTTTAGGCAACGCTCTAATTATTGGTACTCTGACCATCTTTGCTGATTACAAAGCGATGAGCAACAGTTTCTGGCTGAATTGCAGAGAGAATGATGTGGCTGGAATCGGTAATAATTACAGCTCTAGTGCGACGCCCATAAGTTGCATCAATTAATTGTCCGCGATCGCGTGCATCAGTAATGATACGCTTGATAGGGGCAGACTCTGGAGAAACAATCGCAACGACTCGGTTTGCCGACACGATATTACCAAAACCGATATTAATCAGTTGAATGTCCATGAGGAGCTAGCGGCGAAAGCCGAATAAGTAGCGATTAAGGAAGCTTTAACCTTTATGGTATCCACAATAATTTAGCCTTACAAGGCTGAATTTCACAGAAAAACCTGATTTTAGGTTTTCTGGACTTATTCTCAAGAAAATTCATTCTGTTGAGGGATGTAAAGAGTTCAAGCTTGCAAGTAATACATTGATTGCACTCCAGAGTGAAGCAAGAATCCTCGGTTTTCTTTAAGATGTGGGGAGTGATTATCGAAAAGGCGGCTTGTGCAACCGGTTGACTTTACTACCCTAACGGCGGCTTGTTGTGAGTTGCGTGCCCAGTGGATTCCAGGACGCACCGAACAGGTTTATCAGCGCGATCGCTATACGATTGCGATCAGTTTGCGCACCCTAAAGAGTCGGGGTTGGCTGACGATTTGCTGGCATCCCCAAGCAGCAAGGATTTGCATCGGCGATCCACCTCCCAAAACACCCGATACTTTTACCTTCAGCGACCAACTACGGCATCAGTTAAGCGGTATTGCCCTGGTAGCGATTGATGCGATCGCACCTTGGGAGCGCGTATTAGACCTGAAATTTGCTCGACGCCCCGGAGACCCAGCGCTCTTTCACCTATACGTCGAAATTATGAGCAAATACAGTAACGTCATCCTCACCGATGCCGATAATTTGATTATCACCGCAGCCCATCAAGTCAGTAGCCAGCAGTCCAGCATCCGTCCGATTCAAACGGGTCAACCCTACGAACTACCACCTGCCCTCACTGGCACTTTACCAGGCTTGAGTGAATCTCAAGAGCGCTGGCAAGAACGAGTCAGTTTAGTACCTGGAGCCTTGCACCGTCAGCTACTCAAGAGTTACCGGGGTTTGAGTCCAGCACTGGTACGCTCAATGGCGCAAGCCGCCGATTTAAACCCTGACCAGTCCACCGCCAGCCTCAGTCCCACCGACTGGCAACAGCTATTTCAGCGCTGGCAAGAATGGCTGCACACTCTCAAGAGTACGGTAGGGCAAGATGTTGGCAGTAGTCCCTCTGCAACGGTCGAGACTTCTTCCCCCCACTCACTACTCATCACTCCCTTTAAACCAGGCTGGACAGACCAAGGCTACACCGTGCTAGGTTGGGGCGTTATTAAGCCAGCTCAGAATATCCAAACTTTACTCAATTCTTACTACACCGCCGAACTGAATCAACAAGAGTTTGCCCAGTTGCGCCACCAACTCAGTCAAAAGTTGGGCAATATTCTCGGAAAATTGCGCCAAAAAGCTTCTACTTTTGCAGAACGCTTGCAGCAATCTGACCAAGCCGATCAGTATCGACAACAGGCTGACTTGTTGATGGCGTACCTTCAAAATTGGGAACCGGGGATGAAGACCATTACACTTTCTGACTTTGATACTACTAAGCCAGTCACAATTCCCTTAAATCCCGAAAAAAATGCTGTTCAAAATGCCCAAGCCCTCTACAAGCGGCATCAGAAGCTCAAACGCGCTCGTAGTGCTGTTGAGCCATTACTCAAAGAGGTGCAAGAAGAAATTCAGTATTTAGAACAGGTAGAGGCATCTTTGACTCAGCTAGACACCTACAAAACTCCAGAAGACTTACAAACATTACAGGAAATCCGAGAGGAGCTGATTGGGCAACAATATTTAGATGCTCCAGAACAGCGGAGTCGCCTGGTTTCTGATGTTTCTGAGCCATATCGATATCAAACCCCTAGCGGATTTGAATTGTTGATCGGTCGCAACAATCGGCAGAATGACCTACTGACATTTCGCACCGCTGGAGATTATGACCTCTGGTTTCACACCCAGGAGATTCCAGGGAGTCATGTATTAATGCGTCTCCAGGCAGGAGCCGTCCCTGATAAAGTAGATTTGCAGTTTGCCGCTGACCTTGCTGCCCACTATAGTCGAGGGCGTCAGAGCGACCAGATACCCGTTGTTTATACTGAACCCAAGTACGTTTACAAGCCCAAGGGAGCGAAACCAGGTATGGCAATTTATAAACGAGAACACGTCATTTGGGGGCGTCCTCAGCAAGGTAGCACCTATCCCATGAGAGATGTTTCTCTATAAGAGTGTAAATTTTGGTTAAAAAAAAATGGTATGTTCTGTTACGATAAATATAAAGAAATCTTGCAGCTGCCGATTGGGAACGTGCAGCTAAGGTTTCCTCCCAGTAGAGCGACAACATCAATAGCAACTGCAAAAGACCAGCCGTCACATCAGCTGGTCTTTTTAAGTTGAAGAACACCCGCACGCAGTTTGGCTAAAAACGAAATGTCGTTCGGAGCGTGCCAATCACAAGATCGGAGTTGTTCGAGTTGAATCCCGGCGACGTAATCCAAATAATTCCAGGCGTAATAGAGATGTTATCTGTTAGCTGCATCTGGTAGAACGCTTCTAGGTGCAGTGACACATCAGGATCGATATTGTCAAAGTTGTCTGCAATCTGTCGGATTGCTGGTGCTGAGTTTAGCAAGGCTACTCCAGCCGAAATCAAGGCAGGATTTAAAGAAGAGGGATTTACAAAGCTTTGGTTCACCCGGATATCGGTATCTAGTACAAATGGCTCTACTCCAACGATAATTCCGCCTAAGTTGCCTTTTTTGCCGAGATTGGGAAAGGCTAGGGTAATTGCACCATTAATGGTGTCAATAGTGCCACGGCTAAGTAATCCATTGCCTGTAGATAGGGTGTTTGTTTGCGTGTAGCCAAACCAGCCTCCTAGAACAAAGCGATCGCTTACCTGCCATGACGCCTGTAATCCATAGGAATTGCTAGCGATCGGAATATTGAGGTCAAACCCAAGTGGAATCCCAGCAAAGTCAGGTTGCTTCAGTAAGTCCCCTATCGTGCCATTGAAAACAATCGGTGGTAGTGGAGGCGTTGTTGGTGCGGGAAGCGTTAGGTCAATTGGCAGTGTGATTGGGGCTGGAAGCGGAAAGTCAATTGGTAGCGCTATTGCTACGGGAAGCGTCGTTCCAGCTGGAATTGTGGTTCCTGCTGGAAGCGTAATTGTTCCTGGCAAAGGTGGTGGTGCTGGAATAGTTACGGCAACGGGCAGGCTTGTTGCTCCATTCAACGTTGTTCCGACGGGAAGCTGTGTTCCGGCAGGTAGTTGGGTTCCAACAGGGATTTGCTGGAATGCAGGAAAGACGATTGGAGTTCCGGGCGTTGCAGGGGGTTGATAGTTGATATTGACTCGTTGATTAGCAAGTTGGCGAATAAATGTTCGGGGGTTGGAAACTGGGCTACCTGTCAGTGTTTCACGATTGTAGGAGTTAATGTAAGTCAAGCCGAGCTGGAATCGGCGGCTAGGTTTGTAAACTAGTTGTGCCATCGCCCCATAAGCACCATTGAACAAACCGCTACTGTCTTCAGGGTTGTTGCCCTCACCCGCTAAATACCCCAAACTTAGTTCTAAGCTATTGCCGAACTGATGCCTCAACCCGATACCAGACCCTTCAACGAGGTAGTAGATAGGATTGCGCGTACCGAAACGAGTTAGGGCACCGGACCCACCATCGCCGTCTAGGAAGTTGACTGTACTGGCAAAGTCATAAGCTCTACCTCCATTAGCGGCAATCACAACCTCTGTACTTCTACCAATGGGAAATTTATAGAGCAGCGCATCGACTTGAACATTATTGTTGGCATCTTCTGCGGCAAATGCCAGGTTACCCTCAAAGGTTCGTGTTCTGCTTGTGAAAGAATTAAGTCCTGAGGCTTGAAGTCGCGTTCTCAAAAGGTCTCGTCCCGAGAAGCTTGTCTCTAGATTCAGACGGGTTCGACTACCAAAAATCGTTACATTATCAACGGGCTGACTGAAGATATTGTCTCCTGATACAATACCCGTTACCCCAAAGATAACTTCTCCATTAAGTTTGGTTGTGGTGGAAAACTGAGTAAGTTCCAGTTCTCCTGTACGTGCTTGTACGGCATCTACATTCGCCCGTAAGATAGCCAGTTCGGGGCTAAATTCTGCAATTAACCGCTGTACTGTAACCAAATCCTGTTTGAGTACCCGATCGCTGGGAATGGTAGTAATTAATTCATTGAGTTTCTGCAAACAGGCGTTTAGACCAGCGGCAAATTCATACCGAGTTATCGGTCGGTTGCCACGATAAGTGCCATTCGGATAGCCTGTAGTACAGTTGTAGCGTTCTATCAGCGATCGCAGTGCCTCAAAAGCCCAGTCTGTGGGTTGGACATCCGACAACTGGGATACCGAAGGGACTTGCTCCATTGTGTCGTCTATGTCGTCCGCACTGCTTGGCTCGGTATAGCTCTCAATCTGTTTGAGAGTACTACTATTGCTCGGCATCGGTGAACTTTCAGTAGTGCTGAGGGTGCTGGATGTTGGTGTTTGCTCTGTTTCAACAACGGCTGACGAGCGATCGCTTATTGTTATGGGTACTGGTTGCTCGATGTCCGCAACTGATGGCAACTCCCGCTTATTTGTTTCATTAGTTGCGATCGTTGGTACGGTGCTGGCTGAGAAGGTATCTGGGTGTACCTCCAGAATAGGAGACTCTGCTGTTTTGGCTTGGGCAGCTTCTTTAGAGACAGGCGTTTCGGTTGCGATCGCACTAGCTGGAACAAGCACAGCTGCTCCTAAAATTGTTGACTTAACTAGGAGCCAATTCCACAAAGTTTTGGACATTTCTTAACCTCACACACTTAATCGATTTCATTCTGCTATCACAACAGCCATCCTTAGCTATGCACAGAACCAAGGATAAAAATTTACAGAGGAGATTTTTCAGCATTCCAAATAGTCTGGAAGGTATAATGCTTTAACTCCGCAGACTGTAGTTCAGTAGCCGATTACCCAGTTACGATTGGAAAAATTTAGTAAAAGGAACGTAAACTCAATCCCTGATATTTCAGTTTGATTGCTAAATTTCTTAGGAGCTTCTCTAAACAACTCTCACTAGTGCAGCGTGGCGGAAATAACTATCCAGTTGAAAAAGGTTAAAAAGCTTACTACACAAGCTTTCTTTCCTTCTGCCCCGGAGCCTCCTGCCTGGTCACTGAGCGTGTCGAAGTGCTGCCTTCTTGCACTAGCTTATGGCGGCGTCTCGCCTACTTCAGCCATCTTATTTAAATCCACCATCGGTGCAAATAACAATGCACTTCCGCGATCGCTATGACGGGTTTCTTGAAGCCAATTTTTTTCCCTTACTGCTGCTCTGCTCATAAGAGTCACAAGCTAAGTAGTTAGTTTAAAGGCTGATACTGTTCGTCAAGTGATTGATTTTGCACATTTTGGAGCCTGAGGAGTACAGCAGACTCTCATCAATCTATATTCCCTGTCGCCAAAACTCAAAGTTTGTTCACTTCGTCCAACAGTATCAGAGATTGAACAGACACTGAAAGTGATTTGATGCCAGTTAAGCTACTACTGCCTCAATTTACTTTAAGGTGGGGCTTTAGATGTCATCTTGCTAATCCTCAAGCGAAAGATAACACACACATCACCATTAAGTCAAAATGGCGGATATCGATGGAGATACTCACCTATGGTTGTATGTCACTGAATTAAGCACGATTCAGAGCCTGGAACCTTTATAGACTTGGTAGTTCAGCGCTCAGATTTCGCCTGAAGTCAGTGTTATTCACCCATGATTCAATGTATCCGCTACGATTACAGCGCGGGGCTTACAAGACCTCTCAAACTCTCCCTTTAGTTAAACTAAGCCCTGAAAAGTTCAAACCTCAAACCTTACTCCTGTGGCTCATCCAGATGCTCTGCCACAGACCGATAGAGGTCGAGGACGTGATTATCTAGAAGGCGATAGAACACGTTGCGACCCCGCTTGCGGTAACTCACCAGTCGCATTGCTCGTAAGGTTCGCAATTGATGAGAGACTGCTGATTCACTCATGTTCAGCGCTGCTGCCAAGTCGCAAACACAAAGTTCTTCGAGTGCCAAAACTGAAACAATCCGCAAGCGGTTTGCATCTCCCAAGAGGCTAAAAAACTCTGCCATCTGCTGGGCTTTTTCTATGCTGAGAATTTGACTCTGGAGTCGCTGGACATTATCAATCTCAATCGGGTGTGGCGGATTGCAATTGAGATTTTTAATTTCCTGAAGAGGACTGACTGTAGCCACCTCTGCTGCAACTTTGACTGACATTTTGCTTTTGTACCTGCCAGATATGGCTGTATAAGTTCATGGTAGCGAATGGAAGTACAAGTTTTCAGTTTTCCGGTCAGTTTTGACTAGTTAAGCTACCTTTGCCTCTAACTTGCACTGGGGCTACACAAACAAAGCCTGACGAGAACAGGCTTTTCACTCTAGTCCGCGTAAGCAGACTTCGTTTAAATAGCCCAGGACAGAGAGCCTCTGGGCTTAGGTTGACACCAATGCTTGGACTTCTACAGCCCTATTCGCAGCCACAGCCTTGATGACCGCATCCTTCTCCATTGGGATGACCATTAGCACAGGCTTCGCCACAGTAGTACTTCCCATCCTTTTCCAGAGCATCATCTTTAGAAATGACGCACAGACAGGACTCACAGGCACATTTCATGGTAGTTACGGTAGTCATGGTGTTTTTGGTAATTTAGCTGTTCTCTGAATACTAACATATGAACATACATTCATGCATTTCTTCATTTGAGGCTAGACAAAAATTTGTGCTTGCCAACACCGATTAAGTTTGCTAATTTAGATAAGCGCAAAAAATACGTAAGCCGGGATAGCTCAGTTGGTAGAGCAGGGGACTGAAAATCCCCGTGTCGGCGGTTCAAGTCCGCCTCCTGGCATAGTCTCAACCTAAAAACCACAGTGTTTTAAGACTGGCATAGTGTCTGTGTGCCAGTTTTTTTGCAGATTAGGTATGAAGTTTTGTGTGAGTTGAGTCTGCACGCAGAAACATAAGAGCAGGGCAAAATTCAAGAACCGCTCTTTACCGTAAATATTATGAAGCTTGATTATGAAGCTTGTGTAAAGAGCAACCTCTGACTAGCTGCCGTACACTTTATAAATTTAGCTTATAATTCCCAGGCTTTTGCGTCAGTTATACGGTTAGCTTTTTAATTTTTTATAAAGACTTGGCTTAGGTCGTTAAACTACAGGTCAATAAATTGGGTTAAATCATTAATAAATCTTTACGCTTATAACTTTTTACAAAAGTTAAATAGATAAAGAGTAGATAAAGCTCAGGCTTGAATTAAAATTTTTTCTTTCATTAATCCTATTATTTTTTGCAGTCATACCTGTGCTGTAGAAGCAAAAAAGACTTATGGAGCGTCGTCAAATTTATAACATAAACATAATGGGTGTTGTAGTTGTAAATCATTTTTCATTATTCAACCTATTAGAAATTTATAATAATCAAACACATAAAAATCCTCACAATCCTTACCTACCTGTCATTACACATACCTACTTATCTGTCGAAATTTCTGTGGTTAACTAATAGTCTTTTTAAGTTTTTGCTGGCTGCGATGTCCCTCTGTTGGTTCGCTGTTATATATTTGGATGTATGAGTAAAATTAAGTTTTATTAAGAAAACGCGGATTTTTAGACGAAGCGAGAGTGTCCTAATATCAGCGGATGTCAAAAATCACCCGATGTTACGAAGTCAGAAGAAATTTGTTATTGAAA
>DATNQT010000020.1:0-16996 GCA_036703885.1 Candidatus Sericytochromatia bacterium | reverse complement strand
TATGGCATAAGCTGGCAACAATACGAAATCCTGCGGCAGACATTAGAAGAAGTGTCAGGGACGCGCATGGCTTACTTAGATGGCACTCTAGAAATTATGACTCCTTCCCCCGAGCATGAAAGTGCAAAAGCTACTATTGGGACTTTGTTAGATGTTTACTTGATACAGAAAGGAATCAGATTCTACAAGTGTGGCTCTCCCACTATCAAAAATCAGGACAAAGTTAGAGGGAAAGAACCAGATGAATCCTACAATTTAGGAACAAAAAAAGATATACCTGACCTGGCAATCGAAGTTATCGTTAGTAGCGGTAGCCTTGATATCCTAGCTGTATATCAGGGTTTAGGTGTTCCTGAAGTTTGGTTATGGAATAATCAATTATCGATTTATCATCTACGCTCTCAGGGTTATGAACAAATCTCCAAAAGTGAATTATTGCCAGAATTAGACTTAGCGCTTTTGGTTAAATATCTTAATTATCCCGATCAGTACGATGCCATCATCGAGTTTCGCAATGCGATCGCCTAAAAAATAGCAATAATTCCACTTTGGCGATGCACTACCTGTCCCTGCGTGATCGCACCCTAAATCTCATCATGCCAAAGAATCTGGATTTACACCAAGCGATCGCAATTGTTCCTCCAGCATATGCACACGTTGTTCAGCAGCGAGCGCACGTTCTTCCGGTGTCAGAAATCTTACTCCCTGCTGGTCATACCAGTACAACCACTCCCGCGAGATTCCCTGATAGGTTCCCCGTTCTCTGCCAATCCCCAAACCAACCTCTGGCAACCAAACCGGATTGCCCCGCAGCAACACATATTCCCCATTCACCAATCGATAAACTTCTAGGGGGGGTTTTTTGCGACGACGGGGATTGTAAACCACATAGTACAGAACCTCTAGTTCGGCATACAGTGTCTTCTTGCTGCTATATTCCCCTCGCCGTTTGTGGGAAACAACTTCTAGCACCAGAATTGGGACAACATTTTCTTCCCAAAGCAGATAACTCAAGCGCAGGTCTTCATCAAAAATCCGCTCCACTCCTAGACTCAAAAAACCATCTGGTACTATGGCAGGCTTATCTGGATCGTAGTAAACCCCCATGTCAACACCAAAAAACCAATCCATGCGGCTTGCCCATACCCAAGCTAGGATTGCTTTAAGTAGACCGGGAATCAAGTCTTGTAACTCATTATCCACAGGTGTATCGTCAGAGTCAGGTAGATCCTCCGCTGAGGGTAAGCAGTGCAGGGGGTTGTACTTTAACATGACCGAGCTAATCACAGACTAATAAGTTGATGATATCTAGCAGAGTTTTCCAATGAGCGATAACCAAAAGCGGGATGCTAGGCTAACCCCGAACTAAATTTTACAAGGCAGTGTTCCACAACCATGAAACACATTCATCAACTCATCATGATTGGAAGCATTGTTGCACTTAGCCAAGTGTTACAGGGTTGTCGCAGTACCAGAGAAGACTTTTCTACCCGATGTAATCAGCTAATTGGGATGAAAGCTTATCAAGACGCTCTTGAGGATTGCACCCAAGCCATTGTTCTTGGTTCAAACACTGCCTCTGACTATGTTCGACGTGGGTATGTCCGCACTCAATTAGGAAAATATAAAGAAGCGATAGAGGATTACACTCAAGCTATCTTTCTCCAACCGGAGGGGGTCGTTATCTACAATCATCGATGTGTTGCTTACTATCGTGTAGGAAAGTATAAAGAAGCGATCGCAGACTGCGAGCAATCGCTGAACCTCAAGCCCAATTTTGCTGGCTCCTATGCTAACCGGGGTCGAGCGCGAGCTGCCCTCAAAGACAAAAAGGGAGCCATTGAGGATTATCAGAAAGCCGCACAACTCTTCTTAAAAGAGGACAGACAGGAAAGCTATCAAGCGGTTCTGGAAGATCTTAGAAAGCTTCAGTAAGTAGGTCGGCACCATTAAAGAGTTGATATAACTTTAGTGTCCCGCTAACTCCTGAGTTGCTGCTTCGTTAACTCCAACATTCAGCCGTCCTTGTGATAGTTTCAAATTCAAAATTGACAAGCTCAAAATTATTAAAAATAATACCAGCCCAATCGTGCAAGCATAGCTAATTTCCAAATTAGAGAACGCTTGCTCGTACAAGTAGTAAACAACAGTTTTGGAACTATTACGGGGACCTCCTTGGGTCATGATGTAGACCTCCTCAAACACCTTTGTGGCAGAAATAGCAGAAATAACTGCTACTAACACCAGATAAGGTCGCATCAATGGTATCGTGATGTCCCAGTGCTTCAAGAAGCCATCAGAACCATCAATTGCCGCTGCTTCGTAAAGTTCCGCAGGAATCGATTGCAACCCAGCTAAGTAAATGACCATGTAGTAGCCTAATCCTTTCCACACCGTCACCACCATTACACTAAAAATTGCCCAATCTGGGCTAGTTAGCCAGGGAATACCTGTTTCAAAACCCAGTTGTTTGAGTAGCTGATTGAAAAGCCCATTTCCTGCATAAAGCCACCTCCAAGCAATACCTGCAACGACCATCGAAATCACGACTGGCGCATAAAAAGATGCTCGAAACCAGCTAATTCCCCGAAGTTTCTGGTTCACTAAAAGTGCAAGACCTAGGGGAACCACCACTAAAATCGGCACAACCCCAATCAGATACAGCAGCGTGTTCCCCAACGTCCTCCAAAATACTGGGTCTACCCATAACCGTTGGAAATTTGCTAAACCGACCCACTGGGGGGTTTGAGTAAGATCGTATTCATATTTAGTAAAACTCAAGTAAAAGGCTTGGAGAGCTGGCCAAAAGACAGTAAGCCCCAAGACAACGAGGGCAGGTAGTAAAAACAGGTACGGACTAAGGGTTCGTGTTATTAAAATTGAATTTTTTTGCATCATCAAACCAAGCATTCAACGAAATTGTTAGATTACAGGTTCGCCGCTATGAGTTAAAAATTATAAGCTTCTATAGTCGAAACTGAAAATCTTTATGGCTTCAGAAATTGGGTCGATTACAGCTTGAAGCAATGATAAAACTTATATTTTTTTCCTAAGAATTTTTACGATAAATACGGCGCGTCTGCATCCACATTAAGATTCCGGTAATTGCTAAAGTCAGCAAACCCAAAGCATTCAAGAACGGATAGATGGCTTCTAAGTTGAGGCTACCAAAATGACCTTTATGCCAATCTAGCAACCATTGGAAATCACCAGCCTTGCCGCCAAGGTCTACAATCTGATAAACCGAGCCAGTGATTAAGGTTAGTAGAATAGGCAATATCATGATCGGGGCAACGACGCGATGAAGCTGACGCAGACGAGCCAGATAAATTCTCATAAAGGAAGAATTAAGCTAAACCACTGAATTCATTTAAGCTATTAGTGCTTAAACTATCACATTTATCTGATTATTCTTTGAATACTCAAACTAAGTTGTGAGCTTATGGATATTTTAATCGTTGAGGATGAACCAGAAATCGCCAAGCTTATCCAGATGTCATTAGAAAGAGAAGGGTTTTCTTGTCAGTGGAGTCGTGATGGACTAGCCGCTTTGCAGATGTTTGCCAAGCAACAACCCGATGTCATCGTTTTGGATTTAATGCTTCCTGGTTTGGATGGACTGGAGGTATGTGCCAGAATTCGACAAAAGCCAGGTGTCAAAGACCCCTATATTTTAATGTTGACCGCTAAGGGTGAAGAAATTGATCGCGTGATTGGTCTATCTACTGGCGCGGATGATTACCTGGTTAAACCCTTTAGCCCTACAGAACTAGTTGCCAGAGTCCGGGCACTCTTACGGCGCAGTCTGCGTCACGGTGGGCAGCATTTAGTTTACCGCACCCAACATTTCGCGGTTGATGTCGATCAGCATACTGCCAGCCGCTTTTCGAGTTCGGGCGAGTCAGAAGCATTGGATTTAACAACTTTAGAATTTAACCTGTTAGCAACATTTATCAGCCAGCCGGGACGAGTTTGGAATCGCACACAGCTAATTGACAAACTGTGGGGCGATGACTTTTTTGGCGATGAACGAGTAGTCGATACTCATGTAGCACGGTTGCGGAAAAAAATTGAACCTGACCCCGCTAATCCAACCTTTGTGAAGACAGTTATTGGAGTTGGGTATAAGTTTGAAGATGAAAGCGATGGTCGCGAAGCGAACAGCCTTCGGCATCGCCTAAAATCATGAGTAAGCCTAGTTTGCGCCGGACAACAAAGTCCTTGCCCTTAGCATCACGCCTCTTCCTCTCCCACCTCTTGGTGATGATTGTTGGAGTCAGTAGTCTGGTGATTATCGGCAAGCTGTCTTCCCCTCGTTTGTTTATCTTTCACCTTCAACAACTAGAAGGTAGTCACGTTAGTCTGCGTTATGCCCGTGGTTATCTGATCTCTGGCTTTGAAACAGCTTGGAATCGCAGCACCTTTTGGTCAGTAATCGTCGGTGCAACCGCTGCTGGTGGACTCAGCTACTGGGTTTCCAAGCGGATTATGCAGCCTCTGACCCAAATCGAGCAAATTACTCAAAAGTTTGCCGCCGGACAACTAAATGCGCGATTGCCACCCAGCGAAATTCCCGAAATCAACCAACTAGCTATTAGTTTTAACCGCATGGCAACCAGTTTGGAAGATGTGGAACACCGACGACGAGAACTGGTAAGTGACCTCACCCATGAACTGCGAACCCCCCTAACGGTGCTTCGGGGTTATCTGGAAGAACTAGCAGCTGACCGAATTGAAGCGACACCAGCAGTTTATCAACAGTTAGCGAAAGAAACAAAGCGATTAGAGCGTTTAATCAATGACTTGCAAGAACTTTCCAAAGCCGAAGCTGGATACTTGCCCATTAAGTGTAAGTCTGTAAATTTGCGTCCTTTGTTGGAATCTCTGGTGCAAAAATTTTCCGATCAATTGTTAGAAGATGGTCCCGTATTGCTTTTAGAATGTCCCGAACAATTGCCAACTGTCCGCGCTGACATTGACCGAGTTGAGCAAATTTTAGTTAACCTGTTAGGCAACGCCCTCACTTACACTGAAACGGGTTCAATTACCATTCGAGTTTGGACAGAAACTGAAGGTGCGAGTAGCCGTTTAGGTCGAATGTGGATTTCGGTAACTGACACCGGTATTGGCATTGCACCAGAAGATTTACCCCATGTCTTTGAACGCTTCTGGCGTGCGGAAAAGTCTCGAAATCAGCACACTGGAGGAACTGGCATCGGACTTGCCATCTCTAAACGGTTAATTGAACTACAAGGTGGTCAGATTGAAGTCAGAAGTGGGCTAGGTAAGGGTAGTACGTTTCAGTTTTACCTACCTCTTGGGTAATCCTTCTTCTATCAAGCTGTTCAGATCCCCGACTTCTTCAAGAAGTCGGGGATCTTGGTGTTTACGAATCATTTAGGATTGCTATAGAGCATTTGACAATAGTGACACAAGTTAGTCATCGATTTGTCATAGCTAGCTGTTACTTTTAAAAGTACTCCTTTTAATAAGTTTAAATATAAATTCTGTTACGTTATGCCCGTCTTTATTACTGCACTATTTTGGGTGAGTTTACTAACTCTATCAGGATTTGTGGCAATCACTTACCTCTTTCCCAACCAGCACTCCTGAACAATTAGTTATACTCCAAAATTTATTTCAAAGCGAAGCCTTATGCTTCAGATGATTCTTCCCATTATTTTTGACTAAGTACATCAAATGGTCTGCTTGTTGTATCATTGCATCCACTGAAGCTGGTGGATTGATGAAGGTAACGGCACCGATACTAAAAGTTACTGGCCATTGGTTTTCTTCCATAGTCGATAGAAGCTGATTTTGAACTCTATTAATAACAGTGCGGGCTGGTTGGTAGCCACTTCCGGGCAGGAGGATAACAAATTCATCTTTTCCTATTCTGCCGATGATATCTGTCTCGCGTAGATTATCAGCTAAAGATTGAGCTGCTGTATGTAAAATGCGATCGCCAACTTTATGCCCGAAGGTTTTATTGATAGCTTTAAAGTCATCAATATCTAAATAAATGACTGTTAAAGGATGCCTATATCTATGAGACTTTTTAACTTCCAATCTAGCTAATTCATAAAGTAGCTGTTTGTTAGCAACTCCGGTTGTACTGTCAATTCGTGCAAACTCTTGTTCTTGTTTAAGAACATAACGCAATTTAAACAGTAAAGAAGATACAGTTAAGAAAACTATCAGCATGACAGTAGCATTCCAAAAGGAAGCTAAAAAGCTACTGTCTGTATATTCCCAACTAAATTTCGTAATAAATGCGGCGATCGCACTTAACCCACAAATAGTAAATCCAGCCTCTTTACTGACAAACCAAGTGAACAAAGAAACAGGAAACAAATAAAAAACTGATAAAGAAATACTGGGAGAAATTTGATAATCAAGATAAGCGATCGCCATAAATAGGCAGCATCCCCAAGCTAGGGAAACATTTCTATGATTGTTTTGTAAAGAATTATCAAATTTTCTAAAGAAATTACTCAAAATATCCATTTGAGTGTGAGTAGATGCTTCAGGAACTAATATATAGCGGTTTGCACGCTTGATGGAATACATAAGCTCTCGGTTCATAGTTTATTCTTATCGAACCATAAACCCTTAGCATCGGAGTGTATTATACGCAACCGAGAACTGCTATAAATCATTCCGAGCTGAAAAAAGGGATAGGTAAAATTCCTATCCCTGCCGCTCTATCTAAACTCATAACAACTAGGTAGCCCCGATTGAGGGCAAGCGCTACCTCATAACTGGACTACTGCCTCTGAGTAGGTAAAGCTCCTGGCTGCACTGTCACATTGATGTCTTTTTGATTGCGACGCAACCCCATTTGTAAGTTCCCGCCTACTTGAGTACTTTCTACAGCCTTTTGGATACCTTCAGCGTCTTTCACCGGCTGACCGTTAATTTTGCGAATCACATCACCAGAACGGAGTCCAGCCTTTGCTGCTGGTGAATTCTGTATGACTTTAGCAATCAGCACACCTTGGTCTTCCTCTACGTTGAGACCTGAATTAGGATTGCTATTGATGTTTTGTTTCAACTCTGGCGTCAAGGTCACCATCTGGATACCCAGGAAAGGATGATTAACCTTACCTGTCGTCGCTAACTGGCTAGCAATGCGTTGGGCGGTATTAATGGGAATCGCAAAGCCTAAACCTTGAGCACCCTGGATAATCGCGGTGTTCATCCCAATCACTTGACCAGAGGCATTCAATAACGGTCCTCCAGAGTTACCAGGGTTGATGGCAGCGTCAGTTTGGATAAATTGGACGCGCTTATCGGGAACGCCTACAGCGGAGCTAGAACGCCCAGTCGCACTGATGATACCAGTCGTTACAGTATTATCCAATCCCAGAGGGTTACCAATCGCGATCGCCCATTCCCCTGGCTTGAGTTGGTCGGAATTACCCAGAGGAACTATGGGGAGATTGTTCGCCTCAATCTTAACGACGGCGACATCCGTCACGGGGTCGCTGCCCATCACTTTACCTTTAAAGCTGCGACCATCCTTGAGAGTGACATTAACTGTATCCGCACCTTCAACAACGTGGGCATTGGTGAGAATCTGACCGTTGTTGCTGATAATGAAACCCGACCCTTCACCCCGTTCAACTCGCTGTTGGGGTCTACTTGGAAAATCGTCTCCAAAGAATTCGCGGAACATCGGGTTCTTAAAGGCTTCCGGCACCCGACTGGTAACGGTTCGGGACGAATCAATCCGCACCACTGATGGCCCAACTTTTTCAACAACGGCTGTAACAAAGTTGCCGTTTTGATTTACCAACAGATTAGTCGGTGGAGCCGCCTGAGCCAAAGCCCTAGACGAATCTCCAGTCGGAAAGGTAGCCAGATTTTGGGGATGGCGGGACGCAAAATAGGTAGTGGAAAAGGTGACACCAGCTCCCAGCAATATCAGTGATAAATAAGTCGCTGCCTTTTTTAAAGGAGAAGAGCCAGAGTTATGAGATTTAGGGGTTTTGCTATCTAATACCATAGGATTCTGTTAGGAAGAGCGGTTAATCAAGATGCAGCCCTAAGTGACCTTCACAAGAACTCACCAAGCGTATCGTCAGGCTAAGGTAAGTGTCAGGCTTTTCAAGAGCTGATATCAGCTGATCTTGTTTGAAAACAGAATCAAGTTACTTACAGCTGACATTTATCAATTTAGACATTGTGTATGACATTCCTGTGACAGCCATATTGAGCTTGGGTGAAAGCGACTAAGCTTGTGTCTAGAGGAAGAAACTACTGATTTTAGCTATTACTTAAGCCGATTTTAGCTTTTATAGAATCCAATGGAAAAGCTAATAATGGGAGGGAGCGATCAAGTATTCATGCAGGAGGTCTACTGAAAGCCCGATCGCTCTAACTGAGTAGAATGAAGTATTGTTTCTAAACCTTGCCAATCTTCCCGTTCTATAAGCTCAATGATTTGATCGAGGCTGTGGCGATAGGAGACGAGCGATCGCAACAGGCAAGCTCGATTGTAACGCGCCATCATCACCCCTAATTCTGGGTTACCGCCCCCAACGCGGCTGGTATCGCGAAAGCCTGAACTCGCTAACTGTTGCGCCAGTTCCAAAACAGTCGAGTCAGCTTCACTCGTACAAGCCTCAATCAAGCTAGCACTGACCATTACTGGCAGGTGAGAAATCCATGCCACTGCCTTGTCGTGGTCTTCCGGGCGGCAGAAATAGATTCGTGAAGTGAGCGATCGCACAAGCTCCTCTACAATTTTGAGGCTAGCGCGTGGAGTTGTCTCAATCGGTGTTAGAACATAGGGATTATCAGCAAATAGTCCTGATCTAGCGGCTTCGATTCCGCTGTAGGCTGTACCTGCCATTGGATGCCCGCCGACAAAGTTGTGCCACAATGGGGCAACCTGCTCAACCACCGCCGTTTTCACAGAACCAACATCCGTAATCACCGTATCTGGCGATAGATAGGGAATTAACTGCCTTACGGTAGATGCGATCGCAGCGATTGGGGTACAAACAAAGATAACATCTGCCGCTGCCAGGAGAGCCAAATTAACACTAGCCTCATCAACAACACCCCGTTCAATTGCCCGTTGACACGTTTCAGGATGGCGAGAGACTCCAAAAACCTGATGACCGAACGCTCTCAAATCCAACCCTAATGACCCACCAATCAGTCCCAGCCCTACAATCCCAATATTCATTGTTACAGTGTCATACAAGCGATCGGTTACCAATCAGGGGTCGGCTCATAAAAAGAGAAGCTGATAGCTCTAAGCTGACGGCTGATAGGTTCAACGAATTTATGCTAATGCAACCATTAAATTAATTTTTATGCAACGCTGAAATTAAAGGAGACTCAACCTCCAATCTTGTGTCAATACCTTTTTAAGTCGCTGCCATTGACTCCTTAACTCGCGATCGAGCAATAAGGAACTCAAGGCTGGCGAATAGCACTTGTTTTTCAACTCATCTACATGAATGACACGGAAATACTCAAAAAATATGCCGCAGGAGTGAGAGACTTTACTGCTGCTAACCTCACGGAAGTAAACCTGAATGGAGTTAATCTCAGCGGTGCTAATTTGAGTGAGGCAAACTTGAGCGTCGCTAACCTAAGCGGTGCTAACTTGAGTAGCACGAATCTGAGCCGAGCAAAACTCAACGTCGCTAGACTCAGTGGTGCTAATCTCTCTCAAGCTAATTTAACCAAGGCAAACCTCAACGTTACCAATTTAATTCGTGCCGATTTGAGGAGAGCTGACTTAAGCCACGCAGCATTGATTCGTGCCGAGCTGATTCGTGCTGAATTAAGTGGAGCAATTCTGCAAGAAGCTAATCTGAGTGGTGCTGATTTGCGAGAAGCCTCCCTCAGACAAGCCAAACTTACACGCGCTACCTTAACCGAAGCAAATCTTAAGGGAGCATTTTTAACGGCAGCTAACCTGGAAGGGGCAAATTTGAATGGAGCTGATTTAAGCCGAGCTGACCTTAGCGGTGCTAATCTCAGAGACGCTGAACTCAGACAAGTAAATCTGAGTTGTGCCAACCTGAGTGGAGCAGATTTGAGTGGGGCAAGTCTCCGTTGGGCTGATTTGAGTGGAGCAAATCTCAGCTGGGCAGACTTAAGCCATGCGAAATTAAGTGGAGCAAGCTTAATAGGAGCCGATTTAAGCAATGCCCATTTGCTCAATACAAGTTTAGTTCACGCTGACCTGTCACAGGCTCGGCTGATTCAAGCCGATTGGATCGGGGCTGACTTGACGGGTGCTACACTTACCGGGGCAAAACTCTATGCAGTTTCCCGGTTTGGGCTGAAAACGGCAGGAGTAACCTGTGACTGGGTCGATCTGAGTCCAGATGGTGATCAAAGCCAGATTCTCGACCTCTCTAGTGAAGACGCCCAGAAGTTTTTCAATGGCACTCTGCCAACAATACGACTGATTGTCGATGCCCCTTTAGATCTAAGCGCTAATTTGGCTCTGGCATCGACCTATCATCAAATTGCTCAGATTTATCCAGGGCTGAACAAAGCTCCTAGCATTGAAGTTGGCGTTCGGAGAACCGTTCTTACCTTTTCTATTGGCACTAATGCAGAGTTATTTACTCTTGCCTACTTGGCGATTCTTCCCTTTAAGGACGCAGCTGCCACTCATCGAAATATCATCACGCTAGTAAAGACGCTCCAGTCACAAGAGCTAGAGAATTTATCAAGCAAAGAGCAAAAGCAAATTAAGCAATTAATTGCTACTCTGAGTCAAGCCATTGCTCAGATTGACGCCATTGAACCCTTACAGGTGGCATCCGCTACGCTCAAGCTAGCTCACTTCTTCCAAGCTCCTACTAATACAGTTATTACTAACTCTAGCGACCAGACCTTAAATATTTATTATCATCCGGCTTTCGGCAAACATTTGATGAACCAATCTAGTTTGCTGGGTCATTCTCAAAAAATGTTAATGCAAACGCCAGAATCGACGCTGCCTCCAGTGGTTACAGTTATTGAATTTATCAAAGCGTTTGATTATCCAGACTCATCACCTAATTGATGAGTCATTAGCTGATTACACTCACAAGCTGAAGCTTCAGTGAAAAACACTGCCCTCTCAGCAAAAATAAGTGAGCCTCTAAAATCTCCCCTTTGTCTCCCTTGCCCCCCTGGCATAATGAGAAATGGCGTCATTGCCACCGAAGATTGCTCTTTCAACAGAGCAAATGGTAAAGCTGATTGAGCCGAGTCATGTAAGTTTCTGGGGCGTTCGGACGCTAGGTCTAGAGTGATTGAAGTAGAAGTCCATTCCTCTCTGCGTGCCTTTTTGCGAGAGCAGGGTCAAGTTACTTGGCCCCATCATTTGACGATGGCGCGGTTGGTTGCACGCGCTTTGCGGTTGGGGCGTTCTGCCTTGATCCAGACGGGTAGCATTCACTCTTCATATCGTTTGAGTTACCTAGCCTCGGCCTTAATCTGGCCAGGTCCGGTCATTCTGGTTGCCCCTGAATCCGTGCAGCAGTGGTTGTTACGTGTCGAAATTCCCCGTCTCCAACAGTGGATTGGTACGGATAAAGCGATTCAAACCGGGGATAGATTTCCGGATGAGCGTTTTCAAGGATTGCTGATTACCTCGCCAGCATCTTGGCTAGCGGACCGATTAGAAGGTCACCAGTGGTTTCCAAAAGATATTCCTACCCTGATTGATGGTGCTGACGACCTGGAAGGATGGGCGCGTGACCAACTTAAAGCATCTATCCAGCCAGGGGATTGGGACGAATTGATGCTAGGACGACCACAACAGGCGGATTTGATTCGGGACGTTCGGGTGCGGCTGACGAAAGCGGTCTTTGAGCATCCTCCTAATCCTTATGAGTGCTGTCTGATTGAGGCAGAAGAGCAAGATGTGTTGCGGCAGCTGTTTGAAGTGCTACAGCCAGTTGCTGATGAAGATCGATACCGTTATCTGCCGAAGCCTTGGAAACGTTTTTGGCACTGCTGGCAACGGTCAGGTCAGCTAATGTGGGCGGCAATCGCGCGATCGCAGGGTCAGTTTTCTTTGTACTGCGAACCTGTAGAAGTGGCGACAGCGTTAAGCCCAATTTGGTCTATGCAGCCTGTGGTATTAATCGGTGAGGCACTAGATTTAGAGACTTCGGCGTCTGTTTACCGTCAACAGTTGGGTTTAGGAGAGTTGACCTGCTTGAAGTTCTCCCCAGACCGACAGAACGAATTGATTCAACTGTATCTGCCCGACGGGCTACCGATGCCGAATACACCCCGATTTCAAGAGGCTCTCGTTCAACAAGTTCGCACGCTCTTAACCGTTAGTTCTAACCTCAAAAGCCCCACCGTTCTGCTCGTGGGGGACGTACCGCTTAAAGCTCAGTTGGGCGCAGTTCTAGCTGCCGAATTTGGTTCGCGGGTGCAGGTGGAAAAGACCGAGCTGGATAATCGAGGCATCCTAGTCACGGGCTGGGAATTTTGGCGCTCTCATCAAAGGGTGATCCCCGCCCCTCAATTACTGATAATTGCCACCTTACCCATTCCTTCTCTGGAAAATCCCCTTGTGGCTGGTCAAGTGGCTTACTACAAGCAGCAGCGCTTAGACTGGTTTCGCCTGTATCTCTTACCTGCTGCCTTAAGGGAATTACAACGAGCGATCGCACCAGTACGAACCTCTCAAGGCGTCGTTGCCCTTCTAGACAACCGCGTTAACCATCGCAGTTATGGGCGTCAAGTTCTATCAGCCCTCAGCCCCTTTGCCCGCCTTAACTACCTAGATAGCAGTTGGTTTAGAGCCGATCCCCCAGCCTTACCAGATCGATGGCTTTAGTCACTAGGCAATGCTTGTCATTTCGTAAACAAGCTCTCATTAATTCCCACTAAGAGCGTTATGATCGGTATTCAACTAGCTAAGGTAAGCGATTATGGGTGAAGCTAAACGCCGTAAAGCTGCACTGGGAGAGAAATACGGTCAAGAGACAAGAATATACCCTTGGCTCCCGATTACCAAAACTCAGGGTGAGCAGTTTGTCAAGTGGACAACTAAAGGAGCTTGGCTAGGGATCGGCTTTATGGTGCTCTACTGGATCACGATTCGGTTCATCGGACCCACATTTGGTTGGTGGCAAGTCAGTTAATCGTTCTCGGCAAACCTTTAAAATTAAGCTCTAGTTGTAATGTGAACCACAAACTAGAGCTACAGATTATCGTTCAGTGATTAGATATCTTTATGGCTTCGATGGTATTTAAGGCGACTTGACATAATCTGATGAATAAGTCTATCTGTAGAGAGAACTAGATCAAAATGTTGAAGCTCTACTATGCAGGAAAGACTTGCTGAGTTTAAAGCCTGATGTTCTATTACTGCAAGCCCTAAATCAGCCAGTCTAGTACTGAGTCCCTGAGAATCTGTCGCTCAAAGCTTTCGGCATTCTGAACCTCTCCCAAAGCCCAGTGATTAAATTCTTAAGAAAGTCTAAAAGATTTAAAATTCTAGGAGTGGTGTTTGGAGGACAAACGTGTTTATACGACTAGCAGAGCAACACCGTCAATTTGTTCAGGATTTGGTGATGAATCTCCAAGCCCTGGCAACCGTATTAGAGAACCGAGGCTATCTGGCATCCTGCTATACCTGCGGGAGCCAGATGAACAGTGCATCATTTATGGTCAGTCTAGGTGAGAACCATCTCATTCGATTTTTAGTTTCAGACTACGGTATAACCTGGACTGAAATGCGGGACGACCGAGAATTAATGAAGCTAGAAGGCGCTGAGGCAATTAGTCAACTGCAAGATCTGGCAAATCTTGTTAAATACCAGATTCAACCTTCTGAATCTCGCCTCCCAGCCCTCAATTGAGTTTAGAGTCAATTGAGCTGCCAGTATCACACTTCCCTAGGGCGGCTGCCTTCTAACGCAAGGCACTGCTTTTGAAAAACATAAAGTGGTATCCGTCAGGGAGAGTGTGAGCTTTCGATAGTTCTAAGCCTAATTTTCAAGACTTAAGCGAATATTAGCGAACTCATAGGGTGTTTCTACGTTCTTATTTATAATTTGGGAGTTGCTGCGTTAGCCTCCTTCATCAGGTGGAAGCGGGTGTGGAAACTTCTGTAAAAAAGCGGCTAGCTAACTTTTAAAGGCTTTTATAAAGTTACATAATATACAAGTTTATACACTGACTCCTATAAAGACAAACTTGATGAAGTAGCGGGTTCATAGTTTGATGTAGCTATTCCAAGTTTAATCTTGACAAAAGGAATTTTTGTGCATTGCCTTAAGATGCGATCGCCTGAGTGACTTGGAACTTATCTTCAAGCTGGTTCTTACTGGTTGCCGTAGGAAAGGCAAACTCCATCGCTTCCCCTCTCCTCACAACTGCCAAAAAAAAACCCTAGCTCAAACCGGTGAGCCAGGGAGTGTCAATCAGGGTGCATCTACCATTCCACTCTTCCTAGGGAGGCTATAGTCATCCGGATAAATCCCAAACAAATTGCTTTAATAGGTTGGATTTGACTTTCAGAGGGACGAGTAGACTGTTGTGGATGCGATCGCTTGATGCTCTGAGTATTGATGCCTTGCTATTATTTCTTCCAGGGAAGCTTCGTGCCCATCTCGGTCAGCGCCGAGAAGACGAGATAGAGGATAAGTACACTAACGCCAATAACAAAAAGAACCTTATCGTTGTCCATTTTTATAGGTAACCCTCAGCCTGATGCGGCTGGGGAATGAGTTGACTCTGGTACTGAAGCGTTTCGATGCTTCCTCTGAATCGCTAGGTCAATCTGTCGCTGTCGAGCCTCCTGACGTATCCTTTTTTCCGCTGTGAGTTGATCAAAACAATACGGACAGGAAATGCCTTCTTGGTATTGAGAGGAACTTTTATCGGCTTCAGAAATCGGATGTCCACAGCTACGGCAGAGACTGTAAGAGCCTGCTACTAACCCAGGCTTAACAGCAATGCGCTCATCGAAGACAAAACATTCCCCCTGCCACAAGCTCTCTTGTGCTGGGATTTCCTCCAAATACTTGAGAATGCCACCTTTGAGGTGATACACCTGCTGAAAACCTTGACTAAGCAGAAAAGATGAGGCTTTTTCACAGCGAATGCCACCTGTACAAAACATCGCTACCTTTTTGTGAACAGCGGGATCGAGATGGTCGCGAACATAATTAGGGAATTGACGGAATGAAGGCATTTGAGGATTTTGTGCGCCCTCAAACGTGCCGATATCGACCTCATAGTCGTTGCGAGTATCAACAACGAACACCTCCGGATCGCTGATCAGAGCATTCCAGTCCTTGGGGCTGACATAAGTGCCAACCTGGTTATTTGGATCGATTCCTTTAACGCCCAAAGTGACAATTTCTCTCTTCAACCGAACCTTCAAGCGATCGAAAGGGGGGGAGTCGCTATAGGACTCTTTGTGTTCTAAGTCTGCTAGATGTGGATCGGAACGCATGAAGGCTAGGACTGAATTAATAGCTTGACGCGAACCAGAGAGTGTACCGTTAATTCCTTCTGTGGCAAGAAGAATTGTTCCCTTAATACCCTGCTTTTGACAATGTGCCAACAAGGAGCCTTGTTTCTCGGCAAGGTCTGGCAGCCTAATAAACTTATAAAACGTTGCAACAACCTGGGTCATTTTCCCACTCAAGTCGAGACATAGAGGTGCTGTATTCAGCTTGACTACATACTAAGAGAGGACGCCAGCTACAACATGACATCTCCTACATATTTTTTTCTTCATCCTCTCGCAAGCAAGTAAAAAGTAAAATAACATAGCCAAGTTGGTATTTCTTCCGTTATACTGTTTTTTGTACTTGGGGGTTTAGCTCAGTTGGTAGAGCGCCTGCTTTGCAAGCAGGATGTCAGCGGTTCGAGTCCGCTAACCTCCACTAAAGATGTTTCCCGGCTTCAATGGCAATTCCGGTTTTTGCAGCTAGGCATTGAATGCTTTTAATTAATCTGCCGTAGCTCTAACAGTGAACGCTGACACGATACTGTTTGGCATACTCTTGTAGGACTTACGCACTGAAACCTTCAAACCTTGATCCCCCCTAGCCCCCCTTAAAAAGGGGGGAACATCTATATGCCCCCTTTTTAAGGGGGTTGGGGGATCTCTTCTGCGTAAGTTCTGTCTTGCTGACCTTTCTTGTAGTTGGGAAATTTTTGCTCGGCTCTAGCTTGAACTTCACTGCTAACGATTTCCCGTATATACCGAGCCTGGGCAGAACAATACTGCCAACTTGATAAGTTTTAGCGATCGCAACAATCTCCTTTGCCAGCAGTCTGTCTAGCAGATTCCAAGAGGACACTAAGATGGATAGAGCGATTCGCTTGTAACTAAAGAACACGCGGAGCGCATCCCCCAGGAGTAACAACGGATGATTACAGGTGAGATGAAGTCCAAGGTCGATCGCCTTTGGACTACCTTTTGGAATAATGGCATTAGTAACCCCCTTTCGGTAATCGAGCAGATATCTTACCTGCTGTTCATCAAGCGCTTGGATGACCTGGAACTGGCAAAGGAGAAGAAGGCGCAACGCTTGGGTAGACCTGTTAAAGACCGAATCTTCTCTGAGGATAAGCAGCGTTGTCGCTGGTCGTATTTCAAGAACCTCACCGACTCGGAGGAATTGCTGCGGATTGTGCGGGATGAGGCGTTTCCCTTTATCAAGACGTTGGGGGGAGAGGCGGGAGATAATGCCTATACTCACCACATGAAGGATGCGGTGTTCCTGATTGCTAACCCAGCACTGCTGGCAAATGTGGTGGGGCAAATCGAGCAAATCCCGATGGAAGACCGGGATACCAAGGGCGACTTGTATGAGTATATGCTCTCGAAGCTGACGACGGCAGGCACGAATGGGCAGTTTCGCACGCCTCGCCACATTATCGACATGATGGTGGAGTTGATGGCACCGGGTCCGAGGGAGATTATCTGCGACCCCGCGTGTGGGACGGCTGGCTTTTTGGTGGCGGCGGCGGAGTATGTGCGCCAGTTGAAGGA
>DATNQT010000019.1:0-7617 GCA_036703885.1 Candidatus Sericytochromatia bacterium | reverse complement strand
CTTGCAATGCCAGAGAATCAGTGGAAGAGCGCACTGTACGAGAGTAAGCATTCGTTCGTTTGGCAGTATGGTGCTGATTGCTTAGAACTTTTGTCGCCACAGATGGGAGAGCGTATTCTCGATCTGGGATGTGGAACCGGGCAACTGACGCAAGAAATTGCTAAACGGGGTGCGATCGCGATCGGTATCGATAAAGCACCGACGATGATTTCGCAAGCTCAAAAGAACTATCCAAACTTGCAATTTGAAGTCGCAGATGCCACGAATTTTCACGTTGAAGAACCATTTGATGCTGTCTTCTCGAATGCAACATTGCATTGGATAAAAGAACCAGAACGAGCGATCGCTTGTATCTGGCAAGCTCTAAAAGCGGGTGGTCGTTTTGTGGCAGAGTTTGGCGGTAAGGGGAATGTAAACGCGATCATCACGGCTATTCATCACGCCCTAGAATCAGCAGACTATCCGGTAAAGCCAGGATATAATCCCTGGTACTTTCCCAGCATTGGAGAATATGCAACTGTGTTGGAAAAGCAAGGCTTTTCAGTAACGTATGCCACTCTGTTTGAGCGCCCAACTCCCTTGGAAGAGGGCGAAAAAGGTCTCCAAAATTGGATTGAAATGTTTGCTAATAGCTTGCTGCAACAAATACCTGAAAACAAACGTCAAGACATTATTCAAGATATCGAAAATCAACTGCAGCCAGAGCTATATCAGGATGGAACGTGGTTTGTTGATTACAAAAGAATCCGAGTTATTGCTTGGAAGTAAGAGGCGTTTGAGACATTAAGTTAGCAAATAAGGACAGAGGGTGTGAGTAGCGGTAAGGGTTGGCGGTACTGTTTGGGCTAGTCGTTTCAGTGGTCGGCGGCGGAATTGATACGATCGCCGTAGTGGTAGCCGTCGCACTACTTTGACCTCAGATTCGCCACCTGCGATCGCTGCAAGAGAGCTAAGGCAGCTTATCTAGAGAAGGTTTACGCTCTCCTTCGGTAACACAATACCTATATTGCCCTGCCTAAAATAGAGATATCCTAGTTCAACTGAACAATATGGGTTCTCTTATTAGCGCGATTTTAGGTTTTGCCTTCATTCTGGGTGTTGCTGGTCTCAAAGTTGACCGGGAATATGAGCGAGGGGTTATCTTTCGGCTAGGGCGAGTAAAAAATCTTAAGGGACCAGGAATGTACTGGATTATACCCTACATAGATCAAAAAACTCAAGTTGATATCCGCACCAAAACGGTAAGTATTGAACCACAAGAAACAATTACTTCTGATGGCGTCACTATTAAAGTCAATGCTGTTCTTTACTACCGCCTGATAGACCCTTCAAAGGCAATTAATAAAGTTGAAAATTACAACTTAGCCGTCTATCAAACCGCCCTCACTACCTTACGTAATGTCGTTGGGCAAAATATTCTTGATGACGTTCTGCAAAACCGCGACAAGATTAACGTTAAAGTCCAAGAAATCGTCGATGAAATCACTGAGCCTTGGGGCATTGTGATTGAACGGGTGGAAATGAAGGATGTAGAAATTCCTAGCAGTATGCAACGAGCAATGGCGAAGGAAGCCGAAGCGATTCGGGAGAAACGCGCTCGTATCATCAAGGCTTCAGCAGAACAGGAAGCTTCGATTAAGTTATCAGAAGCCTCTCGCTTGATTGTGGATAACCCAGTTGCTTTAGAATTGCGGCGGTTGCAAATGCTCACAGAAATTGGCGCAGAAAATAACACTACTACGCTGATTATGTTGCCGTCTGACTTTACTAACTTAGCTAGACAATGGACAGATGTGCTTGCCAATAACAACAAGGTACAAGTGCAACCTATGCCCCAAAATGGTGTAAATGTTGAGCCTGTCGATCAGCGCATCCCTTTCAATCCCCCGTCAACTAAAAAGCAAGAAATTTAAAAGTAAATGCTTCGCAGCATTCATCATCTGATTGGAGCGAATCACTTATTAAGGTGATTCGCTGTTAAAAGACAACAAAATCTCCAATGATTTTTTATGAGGGATGCTTAGTGGTAGGGTTTGCTTCCGTCTACACCTAACCGTAAAAACATGGTCAACTTTGCTACCTACTTGCATCCCCATACCTGCGAAACATCTAAGCCTAGCCATCTGATTTCGTTCAAAGGTTACTCATTTCCTTACTACAGTAAGGTCAGACAGGAACTCGCTAAAAGTCTAATTGATTACCCATCTCTACCTGTCAGAAGAGTTAAATATAGTGAATATCTCCGAGTTCATACAAGAGAATATTTGCAGCAATTAATTCTTCTAGCTTGGGAAAAATCCCTGGAAAAATATAATCTCTCTTTACCAAAACTACTTGGTGGCTGCTGGGGATTGGAACACTGCATTCCTGGCTACACCTATGGATTAGGGGGAATGATTGAAGCCATAGACAGCATGAAAAAAGGGGTATTAGAACGAGCTTACTGCTTTAGTTTAGTGGGTCATCATGCTCATAAAGATTGGGGACACGGATATTGCCTACTCAATCCTTTAGCTGCCGCCGCTAGATATGCTCAAACCCAAGGATTTAGCAAAATCCTAATTGTAGACTGGGACATCCATCATGGTGATGGAACTCAGTCTATTTTTAGTCATGACAACAGTGTTTACTGCATCAGTATTCATAGTGCTGTTGATTTGTATATGACTAAAGCATCGGATTTAAAGTGTGGAACTACGACAATTGGTTCTGAAGTTGGGAATTGCAACATACCTCTGTTGTCTGATCGATTTAAAGATGATTTACCGGAAAAACTTAATTTAAAAGGAAAGTTCTATCGAGCGCATGAGAGCCTATCTACTTTTCAATCTGCTCTAGAACAGCTTCCCTGGATGCCTGACTTAATTATGATTTTCTCTGGCTATGATTCTCACATAAATGACTGCGGGGCGAGAATTACTAATTGGACAAATAAAGACTTTCAGGTGCTTACCGAATCTGTATTAGACTTAGCTAAAAAAGCATCTTGTCCAGTTCTGTCTACTCATGGTGGTGGATATAACTTACCAGCAACGGTATCAGCAGCAACAAGTCATGTGCAAGTTTTAGCAAATTATCACTAAATTTGGCTAAAGGTTAAAGTTAATTACAACTCAGATACAACTTTCCTTTAAAGTTGTAAGTGTTTCCATTTAGCCATGCCTGCGAGTGAGAATTGTCCCCACCATCTTCATTACTGCACTGCTCTCTACCAGTACGTTGCTAGGCTCTAAGCCAGGATTCGCTGCTGGTTCTGATAGTCAATACCAAGCCAGTAAATATCGCGAATTAGGACTATCCTATCAACGGCAGGAACGTTATCCAGAAGCGATCGCAACGATGAAAAAGTCCGTTGAACTCGATCCCGACAATCTCAACGGACGAGTCACGTTAGGTTGGACGCAGCACTTGGCAGGACAGGAGGACGCCGCCGCCGAGTCTTTATGGCAAGCTGTTTCCCTCAATCCATTCTCTCCTCCCACCTTTAATGCTTTAGGTATTGTCTTTCTGGTACAGGGGGATTTGAAAGCGGCTGTCCTCGTTCACACCTGGGCAGCTATTCTGAAACCTAATAATGAAATCGCCTTTTATAATTTGAGTCTGGCGTATCACCGCCTGCAATTATATGACTTGGCAATTAGCACAGGCAACAAAGCGGCTACCCTTGAACCGAGCAATCCTCATCCCTTCGTTGCATTAGCGATCGCACATTGGGCTAGCGATGATAGACTCCGCGCCCAACTTGCCTATCGCAAAGCTTTGGATTTGGATGGTCGATATAGCGATCGCGGTTTTCTCACTTATCTCAAGGAAGCAGGCTTCAGCCCCGATCAAATTAAAATATCACAGCAAGTTCTCTCTGCGTCTAAAGGGTAAAACTCAAGTCGTAGATAAGTTCCGTCTAACATAGAAGATTAAGCAATAGTCCTATACACAGCGCCAAAGCAAACATCTCTATGTTCTGAGTGTTAGCCTAGAGAAAGGTTGTGTTTCAAACATACTACGTGTGATTTCATGAACAGAGTCGTCGTGGGCCTCTCCGGTGGGGTTGATAGTTCCGTCGCCGCCGCCACCCTCCATCATCAAGGATACGAAGTCGTCGGTCTAACCCTTTGGTTAATGAAAGGGAAGGGTCAGTGTTGCTCTGAGGGGATGGTCGATGCGGCGTTTATCTGTGAACAACTAGGCATTCCCCACCATATTGTTGATAGTCGGGATGTATTCCAAGCCAATATCGTTGATTATCTGGTTTCGGGTTATCAAGCCGGAATTACACCTTTGCCTTGCTCTGCGTGTAACAAGACGGTGAAGTTTGGCCCAATGCTCAAGTATGCCCGCGAAGAGTTAGGTATTAAGAAGATTGCTACGGGTCACTATGCTCGGATTAGCTATGATGCCACAAGAGATCGGTATCAATTACGCAGAGCAGAAGACTTGACAAAAGACCAATCTTACTTCCTGTATGACTTAACTCAAGATTTACTGTCAGCATCGATATTTCCATTGGGAGAACTGAAGAAAACAGAAACTCGACGCCTTGCGGCGGAGTACAACTTAAAGACAGCCGATAAGCCAGAAAGTCAGGACTTGTGCTTAGTTGAGTCTCACGGTTCAATGCGTAGCTTTCTAGACAAATACATTTCCCAAACCACGGGTGACATTGTTGACTCAGAAGGGAAAGTTTTAGGTCAACACCAAGGCATTCACCATTACACGATTGGGCAACGCAAGGGCTTGGGAATTGCTGCTGCTGAACCACTGTACGTGATTGGACTAGATACAGGACGAAATCGAGTCATCGTCGGTACGCGCGATAGTGCTTCAGATACTAAGTGCAGTGTAGAACGGGTTAACTGGGTTTCTATGCCTGAGCCAACTGCGCCGATTCGAGCCTCGGTGCAAGTACGCTACCGTTCTAAAGCTGTATCTGCAACAGTCATTCCCTTGGAAGGCTCTCGCGTTGAAGTCATCTTTGAGGAAGCGCAGTTCGGGATTACCCCCGGTCAAGCGGCTGTATGGTATGACGGGGATATTCTCCTAGGTGGTGGCATCATTGGGAGTGAAAACTGAGTAACCCTTAGGTTTGGCAAGTTGCTCTAATCCCTCTTTTGCGCGATCGCACTAAGTATCAGGTTCCTTCGTGCGAAATCGTACTGAATCTCAATGCGGGTCGCAACTATCCTAATGAATGAAGGTCAGTAATTAGGCTTGCTCAAGCATTGCACGTTATCGGTTGCCATTTTTCAACTAACTCTGCATCAGAGAAATTTCTAATCTTTCAGCTAAAGCGTTTGCTAAAGCGCCTAATCATCTGATAGAGAGTCGATTGCTTCTATCTCCCCACTGCAACGGCAGGGGAATGTTGTTTGCTCAATTTCGCGACACTCTTTGCTTTAGGACGAGGTATTTCCTGGCTATGTGCGCTCAACGTTTACCGCTCGATGGTTTGCAAATACTCGTTGTTGATGGTGACCCTGATTCTAGATATCTGCTGACCATGTTGTTTGAAGAGTATGGCATCGAGACGATTGCCGCAACGTCGGCAAGTGAAACTCTAGAAATCCTGAAACAGGTTAAACCAGACCTCCTGATCAGCGAAATTCGCTTGCCTAAAGAAGATGGCTACTCGCTGATGAGCAAAGTGAAAGCCATTGAGAGCGCCGAACAAGTACAGATTCCAGCCATTGCTCTGACGACACAGGCTAGGGAATGCGATCGCGCCCATGCCTTATCAGTCGGCTTTTGCAACCACTTACCTAAACCATTTGATATCGACGAGTTAATCGCAATGGTTGCTTGCCTAACTCAACACGTTCAATTGAGGAGTGCAGCATGAATACAACTGTCTTTACTCAACAGGTGGAAGCAATGTCCGATCGCTTAACGAACCTGTATCAAGGAATCAACACATCCGCTTTACTATCGCCTGCTCTACTACCATCGGCTCTCAAAGAACTCGGCATTGCCTCTGAGCGACTTGAGGTTGCAGCAAAGATGCTGTATCAGCAGAATCAGAAGTTATCCTTGGCTGACCAAACTGCGGAAGCCTCGCGTCAGCGCCACCAAGAGTTGTTGGAGTTTATCCCCGATGCTTGCCTGCTGACAGATGAACTAGGAGTAATTCAGGAAGCCAATGGGGCAGCTGCAAAGTTGCTTAACCGCCAGCAATCCTTCTTGATGGGTCGGTCTTTAACCGCTTTCGTCAGTCATGAGACTCGGCAACAGTTTCAGACCCACAGGAGTTTCGATGATAACAAATGAGCAAAAAACAAGACACACCGCCGACAATTCTGCTGATCGAACACGAAGACGAGACGCAATCGCTCTTGAAATATAATCTTGGCAATCGAGGCTACCGTGTGATTATGGCGTTAGACGAAGAAGATGCGATCGAACGGACGCGGGACGGACACGAATGCCCTGACCTGATTTTGCTCAACCAGTATCTGCTGCCGCTAGACGAGTTCACTAACATGGGGCGGCGCATCCGCCAGGGCGCGGGGTTCCACAGTAGCACGCCGATAGTAGTCATGGCTGATCGATATGGGCAGGATATGGAAGGCAAGGACGTTAGAGTGAGCGACAGTGAGTACGTGACCTACCTGGAAGATGGGGAGCAGTTGATGAATCTCCTGTACCGTATTTGCCCGGTCTCGACGCCGCCTAATCAGCCTGTGTGAAGACTATTGACATCGAATTCCTTTGGTAGGCATTGATAATGCCCATTGGTGTCAACTTAAGGCTAAAACGTCCTTATTCGTGCTAGATCAGCTCCCTTTATTAAGAGGGAAAAAGACTATTCAAAGTCTCCCTTTTTAAGCTCTAGCAAAGAGTGATAGTGCAGCGGGACGAAGTACCGAGATTTAGGGGGATATGAATCTGACGGGGAAGACAAAAAAGCACACCCTAACCCCCTTAACTTAATAAGGGGGTTAGGGTGTTTAAAGTCTCCCTTTTTAAGGGGATGCGAGGGGGAACTCTTGGCATTTACACTTATGCAAGAAACAGCCTCTAAGCCGCAACTTGGAGCAGAGAAGGAACTGATTGCCCGAACCTTTTGAGTTGCTCTTGCAATTCACAAGGAAGGCAACTAAAAGCACTACCGTCCCATCCTTTCGTTCCTTGATATTGTAGGAGTCCGTGGTAGGTGTCTCCTTGGTGAATGTGCCAGCCAAAGTTGGCTGGAATAACCTCATATCCTGTTAGCGTTTGATTCAGGTATTGTGTAGTTTCGTCGATGTTATGCTGGCTGTTCATTTTCTTTTAATAAAATCAATCTTTATAACTAAACATTATTGGAAAGGATAGCAGTTCAGCCCCTATCTTAAGAATTATTGAGTTAGTGTCTTAAGAGATAGATGGAGATGAAGTCGCGTAGGATTTATCGCCACAAATTTCTTTTACGGGGTTAGTTATAGAACTAGAATAAGTCTCTCGATAGAGAGTAAATAATTAGGGTTTAAATATAATTAATCCTATTACTCTTAGCACCTTCCTAGAAGCGTAAACATGATCTAAAGTTGTATTTATGAGGACAAATATTAGAATGCACCCAAAGTGGGGCAACGAGTTGAACGTGCGCTTTTTTGGTGGTGTAGGGAAAATTAAAAGTTTCCG